>NZ_KV817228.1:0-3204 GCF_001814605.1 Corynebacterium sp. HMSC074C01
TGCTCCTCCAACTGGGCTCGAACCAGTGACCTAAACCAGGTTTAACCAGCATAAACGCCACATTTAGGCCCCTTTCCACGACAATCCCACGACACCCGAAATCTTTTCCTCAACCGCTCTGCCTACAGCCTCCAAGTCCTCGTCGAAGAGCTCCGCATAGGTATCCAACGTCATCGCCGCGCTCGCGTGGCCCAACTGCCGCTGCACCACCTTCACATTCGCACCCGACGACACCATCAACCCCGCCGCCACATGCCGCAAACCATGCGGAGTCACACGCGGAAAATCAGGATGCTTCTCCATGCAACGACCAAGCGCGTTGTAGTACCACTTTCCATGAGTCGGCGGTTTCATCGGTGTGCCGTCACGCCGTGGCCATAACAAATCGTCCGGCCCCTTCCCGTTCATCACAGGGACCAGCATTTGCATCACCGTAGGCGGTACAGACACCTGGCGAACCTCATGCGTCTTAGGCGTGCCCACAATCACGTCCTTGCCGACGGTGACAGCGTTGCGCTCAATGCTGATGCGGTTGCGAAGCACATTCACATCCCGAACGCGCAGCGCCGCCGCTTCACCCCACCTCAGGCCCACGGTGCCGAGAAGCCACACCAGTTCTTGATACCGGGTGCATTCATCCACCAGTTGGCCTAGCTGCTCCGCCGTCAAATACACCTTCCTAGCCGCGTCCTTGCGGGGGAGTTTAACCCCACGCGCCGGATTCTCACGGATCGCTTTATCCATCACCGCCAGGTCAAGAATCTGCGCCAGCACCGCGTGAGCCTGCCGCACCAGCGACGCAGACCTATCCAATGAGGACACCCAGGCTTGCACCTCTGAGGGCTTGATGCTGAATACTTTCCGCTTGCCCCATTGTGGTTCCACGTGGTTACGCCACACCGCTAGCATGTCGTACCTAGTTTTGGGCTTGAGGTGCGTGAGGTTTGCCTCCCACGCTGCCTGAACCTCACTCACGGTAACTTTGCCGGCGTTGGGGTCAATCCAGTCCTGCTGGTGCATGCGGACTGCGTTCTCGTCGGCCCACTTTTGGGCGAGGTCTTTTGTTCTGAACCCCTGTTTGGTGTGGCTCTTGCCATCAGGGCCACGGTACTGTACCCGCCACGCCCTACCTTTTGCGGCCTTGTACGACCTAATCGATGCCATAGAATAGACACGTCCTTCCTAAATTCCTGGTTGGATATCCCGGCTCTTGGTGCTCCTCCACTTCCACATGTTGAGCGCCAGGGGCTGGTTTGCTTTATGCTGTTGCTGGGCCCACATCCCCCCGTTGGGCCAGGACGCCCCGTGTTGAGCACAGCTCCACGGGGCAGTTCCGTTGATTGCAACGTCACAGGGGTCATTGGGCGGCCATTTATTGGGGTTTACTGGTAGGGGTCGTTCGCCCGGCAGTACTCCGCGGTATTATCGGCGGTGCAATCAGACCACCAGGACTGAATCTCGGAATTGCTGGGGTTTGGGTTGCCGCTCGCGTCGTGGCCGTATCCGCACTTGTACGCCGGACAGGTTCCGCCATCGGCGTAAGGGATCGTTGCCGGGTCCGGGCCGGGACCGAGGTTTGCCGCTTCCTGTGGCGGAAGTGCACAGTCTGGCCATTCGACCACACTCATATCTGAAAGTTGGGCGTAGCCATTTTCCCAGCACGCCACGAACGTCGGCTCGGCTGCCACCGGAGAAGTTGGTGAGTAGTTATCCACCGCAGGCTCAGTAGTCTCCGGCGCTAGGGACTGGGGCGTCGATGTCGTGGTACTCGTGGAGCTCGGCACCGAGGAACTGGCTGCCGGCGCACTGCTACTAGTAGAAGTTGAAGCGGTGGACGTTGCATGTCCAACTTCTTCGCCTTCGTTCGAGCACGCGGCCAGGGTGAGGGGGATGATGGCGAGGGTAGAGAGTAGGCGTTTCATGCTGCTTGCCTTTCATGGAGAGATTGCCAGGTTTTAAGTAGGTGTTTTGTGACTTCGAGTTCGTCGGCTATGGCAGGGAGGTGCCCGTGGTGCCACGCTGCTGCGGCCTCGAATTCGACGGGGGAGATGAGGAGTCGGGCGGCGTATTCGTCGGCGCGGCGTTCTTGACGCTGGTCGTAGTAGCCGTTTCCTGTGGGGATGTCACCGTAGTGTGCGTGGCCCAGTTCGTGGGCGAGGACGCTTTTGTACTGGCCGATTGATTGACCGCGCCTGGTGCTGATAATGCGCCGTTGGTGGTCGTACCAGCCGGGTGGCCCGCCGGTGTGGCGTTGTAGCTGCACGCCCATGCTTTCCGCTAGGAGGTGCAGCTCTACCGCGCTAATCGTCATCCACATCATTCCTTTCCGCGTCCTCGTCCGGGCCGCTGTAAGCAACCGCACTCAACGGCATTGAATCATCCCCATCGGACACGGGGGCACCCGCACGACGAGCAGCCAGGTCATCGTGCTCGAGCAGGGCACGTGCAGCGCCGCCTAGTTCTATTTTGTCGGCGTTGCTGAGGGTGTCCTCGGCCAGGCGGTAGACCAGTTCTTCAACGCTGGCTAAAGATAAGAGCTTGGCTCCGCCGTCCAGGAAGTCAAAGACCTCATCGCGGGTCAGATTCCCGAGTTCTACTAGCGCTTCAACGGGATTGATGTTTAGCCCACGGGATATGGCGATTATGTCTTCCGCCACCAATCCATTCTTCAATCGAAGGTTCACAGTGTTGCGTGAGGTTTCAAGAATGTCTGCCATGTCTTGGGCGGTGACGCGATGTCCGGCGAGGCTGGCGAAGATGTCTTTTACGTCTGCTGGGGTTGTCATGGCTTAAACCTTAGTGCATAAAAAACTTGTCAGCAAGTGGGGGTGTAGCTGGGGAAAGACAAAATGGGGGCACCCGAGTGAATTGCACTCTTGTCAATCTGGCGGAGATTGACATATTATGTTGTCACACCCGATAAACAGGAGAAAGAAAAGACAATGTTTCTTATCAGTCTTGATGAGTTGGACCGGGTAAAGCGCATTAACCACCTATCAACCGCAGTAGACCTAGCAAACCGCACCGGCCTATCGCGAAACACGTGGAACAGCGCAATCAAGAACCGCCGCCCAACCCCACAAGTCCTCAACGCACTAGCAGAACTAGGCGCAGCACCAGACCGAATCCTCGTTGCCGACGACCTAGAAGCCCTAACCGCATAAGAAAAGGAAAGCTCATGCCACAGGAAAACAAGGAACCCCC
>NZ_KV817229.1:0-21866 GCF_001814605.1 Corynebacterium sp. HMSC074C01
CCAACCCAACCGGGCTGGATATCAGGTGTCTACCTAACAGGGGTCAGGTCCGTGGTGAAGAAGGTAGTGGATTCAGCCGAGTGCCCTTTACCCTCCGTCGGAAGAAGAGTGGTGGAGAAGGCCTCTACGTCACGGTCTACCTTGGCCGGGGAACCTTCGGTTTCGCCGCCTTCGATCTCCTCTAAGTTTGACTCGTAGGCGTTGAAGGTGCGGGGTGCTGCGCGGTTCAGTTCCTTGGCCAAGCTATCGGCGTCGGAGGCGTCGGCGTAGGTGCCGCCGGTGGCGTCGGCAATGCACTGCAGTTCCTGCTGTGCCTCGGGCTCAACGTTGAAGCCGACGGTATTGATGACTAGGTCGATGCCCTGCTCCTTCAGCTCTTTCGCCACATCACACACGGGTGGCGGGGTGCAGGTGGCAACGCCATCGGAGACCAAGATGATGCTGCGCTGGCCTTCCTCTGGTAGCTCAGCGGCGGCCTTGCGTAGGGACTCGCCGATGGGGGTGAATCCTCGTGGCTGCAAGCCATCCATATGGGCGATCATCTTCTCAGAGTTACCGGCCTCGGGTGGTGCGACCACGGTGATGTCCTGGCAACCGGCCGCCTCATCTTCGGGGGCTTCGCCGGTGTTGCCACCATAGGTGACAAGCCCCAGAGGGGCGTCATCTCCGGCTTCGGTGATGAAGGTGCGGGCGGCCTCCTTGGCGGCATCAATGCGGGTCTGCCCGCCGGCATCGTTGGTGATCATCGAGCCGGAGGAATCGAAAACCACCATGGTTGGAGCCATGTTGCTGGAAGTGGAGTTGGCCGATTCGGAAGGTTTGTCTTCCGCGGCGGCTAAGGGAAACAGCCCGGTTGCAGCTGCCGCGGCTAACACCGCGAGAATGGCCGCTAAGGCCACCGATAAGGAACGGAAAGTATGGTGAGGGAAAGTGTGCATGTGAGTTAAGTTACATGCCAAGTGGTTACCTCGCTAGGCGAGCGTGGAACCGAGGGGGAGTGCGCCCCATTGACACCCCGCTATTAGTCATCCAAAGCGTGCAGGTAGAAAAAGCGGATCAGCGCGCGCCGGGGAATATCGAGCAGCGGGCGCAGAAAGGCGAGGCGGGCGGGTTGGGAGGAGGCGTCGACAAGCAGGAGCGTGCGCCCATCCCGCAGGCGCTCCAGGGTAAAGGTTTCCTCGCCGCGCTCGATGTGGCCGGGGAGGGTGCCGTAGGTAAAGCCGCAGCGGCCCTCCTCGTGGAATACATCCACCACTCGGCAGCGAAACTCCCATGGGCCTAACCCGAGGGAGACCTCTGCGCCTTCTTCTACGATGGCGTGGCTGGGAGTAACCCGGAAGAGGCCACTGCGCTGCAGGCCCCAGCGAAAAAGTTTGTCTGCCGCAGTGTCATAATCAGCGTCGATGACGCGGGACATGTGTAGCTGTGGGAACCCTTCGGCGGAGGAGTAGGAGAGTGGCTCGGGCATCGCTTAGGCCCTGTCGTCTGCACGGCGAAGCCAGGCGCAGAGTTCCTTCTGTGCGCGGTCCACGCCGCCGGGGTAGCCTTCCTCAAGCTCGAGTTTGACGTCATCGAAAATGCGCTCTGAGATGAGCTCCGCGCGCTCTCTACTCAGTTGTCCTTGTAGCTCATCGAGCGGCACTTTGAGCTCCGTATAGGGACTCGGGCGGAAGTACCACGACCGCATGTCCTCCGAATAAACGGCAATAGTTGTCTTCGTCATGTGCGATTCCAGCACAACGTTCCCAAACACCAGCGACGTCAGCTTCTTGGCTTCCATGGCCGCGAGTGTAGACCGATGTGAACGCCTGCTGCTTTTAAGCGGGTTTAACCTGCGGTAACCGGTTGGATAGAGAGGTAGTTGGCATCGCCAGCGCACCCTTCGAAGCCGGAAATGCGGATGAAGGCGCTGGCGGTTTCGCCGGGCGGGTAGACGCGCAGGCCGTCGGCCGCCTGGGGCTGGCAGGAAGTTGGGTCAAGGACACCCATGTTGGTCATCTTCAGGCCCGCACGGGCAGAGTGCCCGGGCTCGAGCGTGACGGTTGCTGTTTCTTGGCCCGATTCACGCTCGGCGGCGGGGCCGAGCTGGGTGCCGTCGTCATTGGTGACGGCGGAGACGCCAGGAAAGCCTTGCAACGTACACGGTGCGGGAGAAGTGTTGGTGAACGTAATGTCAGCCAAGCGTGAGCCGGCGGCCCCCTGCTCGTTGGCAAGACTGATATCTAGCTGTTTCGTTGTGCAGGCGCTGTCGGCGGCAGTCGGGATTGCGCCTTGGGCGCTGTGCGCGTCTTCGCTTGTCTCGGGTGACTTCTGTTCGGCGGCCGCTGAATCTGCGTCGTGTGACTGCGGGTCTGCGGATGTTGAAGCCCCAGATTCGGCGCTGGCGGCTTGAGTGGTGGGGGAGACAGCGGAAAGCGTGGCGTCGGTGCTGTCATCGGTGGCGCAGCCGGCCAGTGCAAGGGCAAGGGAACCGGCGGCGAGAACGGGGAGTAGTCGCTGCGTAATCATGGTGGGGAGTCTAGACGCTATGGGCTTAGAGGTCCTGCAGAGCGGGGAATACCCTCTCCCTAAGTAATGGGGCGACGGTGACGTCTGGGGCAGCGGGATCGACCCAGGCTAGCTCTGCAATCTCCTTGTCAGGATGGGCGACGGAAATCTCTTCTTCACAGACATAGACGTGAGCGTGGATCGTCTGAGGTGCGTCATTGGCCGCAGGCGAGACATAGGTGGCTAGGCGGCGCAACTTCGACATATCAACCGCGGCGCGAACAGCCTCGTGGGCGATGAGCTGGGCGGCGCGAGCTGGATTAATGGTCTCATCGATGGAGCCAAATGGCAGGACGAATTCTGGAGTATCGGTGGCGCGGATGACAAGAACGCGGCCATGGTTATCGCGCAGGATTACAGCGACTATCTCAGCAATGCCTGCAGGAGATGACGAAGAATTGGCAGTCTCAGACATGCCTCCATAGTAGGTCTGCGGAGGCGCGGCAGGCGGTGAAAGATAAGAGGGGGCACCCGAAAACTGTCAGTAGTGTAACGGCTTGGACACAGTCCCACACGTTAGAAAACGGCTACCCCAGTGCGCGTGTCATCATGGGGGAAGTCTTATAGACCAATACGAGAAGAAGTGAAAAGAGGAATTGCTCAATGAGAAAAATTCCGCACCTTAAGAAAGTCATTGTGGGCTCGGCTTTCGCAGGTGCGTTCTTCCTGGGTAACCCAATGGCGGGTGCTCAGGAGCTCCCCACCATCCCGGAGATTGATTCAGCAGGTTTTGTCGACCAGGTACGCACGGATCTGCAGTCCGTAGGTATTGAGACCAAGCCCGTGGACAAAGAGCTGACCGACGCCCTCGATACCGCCGTCAACGGTGCTGCCGCAGCGGCATCGAAGGATGTGAATCAGGCAGTCGAGGGAGCCGTGAACTCGCCTGCGGCGCAGCGCCTCGCGGAGCAAGCGAACCTGCAAACGCAACTGCCGGCCCCGTCCGAGCAGCAAGATTATGCCGGCGCTGATGCCATCACGGGTGAACCGCTGACGAACCCGACGCCTATCGGACTGCTGGAGGAAGCCACGCAGCCGGAATTTGTACCCCAGGGCACGGATCCGAATTACGTGTGGAAGAACGACCTGTTCTCCAAGATTGCTGCTGGTAAACCGCACGCGGAGTACGTTCTGCATCGAGTCCCTGGTTCTTTCTACGATGCTCCCCAGATCCCCGAGGAATCCAACGTTGCGATGACCGAAGGGAAGTCTCTGTACGGCCCGGGAACTCCGCTGTACATCCGTGAGGACACCATGTGCACGCTGACGGCAGCCGGCACTGATGCCGAAGGCCGCAAGGTCGGTATTACAGCTGGTCACTGCGGAAATGTCGGCGACCCGGTGTCCTCGGCGGACTCCTGGCAGGTAGGCCCCACCGGCACCGTGGTAGCGAAGAACGCGAACCTGGACTACTCGCTCATCGAGTTTGGCTCCCAGGCCGAGGTAACCCGCAGCTATAACGGTGTGACCGCCCAAGGGATCGGTGGCACCACCCAGCCGGGCGATATTACCTGCAAGAGCGGTGTGGCTACCGGCCGCACATGTGGCATGACCTTCCAGCACAGTCAGAAGATCACCATCAACCAGGTGTGCGCGATGGTCGGAGATTCCGGTGCGCCGGTCTTCCACAATGGCCGCATTGTCGGCTCGGTATCCCGCGGACTGGTGCCAGGCCTGCCGTCGTGCCGCACCCCGTGGCAGGGCGCGCTGCACAACCCGACGGTCGTTTCTAATACCGATGTCATCATCGCGGATCTCAACCGCCGCGAGGGCGTAGGTTCCGGATTCACGCTTCCGGAGAACTAACCACCGCTGCGAAAAGGGGCCCTGCGGGGCCCCTTTAGTCGTGTGTGGGGTCCGTTTTCGTAAATAAGGCCGAAAAACTTGCGTTCTGAAGGGGCTTGTTTGCGAAAACGGTCACGGAGCCGCGGGCGCGTGGCTGGGAGAGTACGTTTCTAACAAATAGTGCCCCAGATCTTTAAAGATCTGGGGCACTAAATGATCGAAATGACCTTCGGAACACGATCCGCTGGGGTGCGGCACCGGCCCGCGGCGCTGGGGTGCTGTGCGGGGCCTAGGAGAGGGCGCTGAGGGCGGCGTCGTGAAGCTTGCCGTTGGAGGCCAGTGCCGAGCCGCCGTGGGGGCCGTCTTCGCCGCGGACGTTGGTGAAGCGTCCACCGGCCTCGGTCACGAGGAGTGCCGGGGCGGCCAAATCCCACAGGGAAACCTCCGGCTCGGCAGCGATGTCGACGGCACCTTCGGCCACGAGGCAGTAGTTCCAGAAGTCGCCGTAGCCGCGCAGACGCCAGACCTTATCCGTGAATGAGACGAAGGCATCGCGGTGCGGGCGCCAGCCCGACAGCGAGCTCATGGCCAGGGAAGCGTCTTCCAGTTTGGAGACCTCGGAGACACGCAGGCGTTTTGGCTCCCCACCGAAGACGCGGTAGGCGCCGCTGCCCTTGGCCGCATACCAGCGGCGGCGCAAGGCTGGGGCGGAGACGACGGAGACGACCGGCTCGCCGTCCTCCAGCAGTGAGATTAGCGTGGCCCAGACGGGAACGCCGCGCACGAAATTCTTCGTGCCGTCGATGGGGTCGATGACCCACTGGCGGCCCTCGAAGCAAGCCTCGCCGCCAAACTCTTCACCCAAAACTTCATCGCGCGGGCGGGAGCGCTTCAGGGCTTCGCGGATCGCCTTCTCACAAGCCAGGTCCGCATCTGAAACCGGGGTCATGTCCGGCTTCTCTTTGACTGACAAGTCTGCAGCCTCAAAGCGGTGCATCGTAATGGCGTCCGCATGGCCCGCCATCTCCAATGCCAAGCCGAGGTCCTCTTTGTACTTACCCACGGAGCCATTCCTCCATCTGATCAACTACCTGTTTATTACCCGCGATACACCATTCCACACCGCCGGCTTCAACCTTGCGCGCCGCGCCGCCTGCAGCCAGCACCAGCGCTTGGCCGGGATACCAATCCCAGTCCTTGACGGAATGCTGCATCCATGCGCCCCAAGTGCCATCCGCCACACAGGAGAGATCCACGGAACCCGCGCCGAGCATGCGTACGGTGGCAAAATGCGGGGCCACCTTTTCCCAGGCGGCGGCGATGTTCGGGTCAGTCATGGAGGTGGGGTGCAGGTACGTCGACAAGCACAGCTTGTCGGCGGGGGTGTCAGTAAGCTTGGTGACTTCCTTGCCGTCCAGACTGGTGGGGAAGTCGCGGCCGCCGAACCAGGTATAGCCCATGGCGGGGCGGTGGACGGCGCCGAGGATGACCCCTTCGGCGTCGACAAGCGCGAGCGCGGAGCACCAATAGTCGGAGCCCGAGGCGAAGTTGTAGGTGCCATCGACGGGGTCGATGACCCAGGTCCGGCCGGACTTCGATTCGCGGTTCGCGCCCTCTTCGCCCACGATGCCGTCCTCGCCGCGCAAAGTTTCGAGCACACCGGCGACGAAACGCTCGGCGGCAAAGTCGGCGTCGGTGACGACATCGGACACGGAGGTCTTTTGCTCTATGTCTACTCCTTGCTCGCGCAGGCGCCAGGCCAGGCGGCCGGCGTTATAAACAAGCGCCTGGGCAAGGTGGGCATCGGTATCGTCCGCATGGGCGACGATGAAGGTCTTGATGATGGCATCGATCATCTCGGTGAGGCTTGGCTGGTCACTCATGCCGCCTATTGTCGCGCTAAACGCGGCCGATGGCTAATCAGGGAGAAAGAATAAGTAGAGTAGGGGTCTATGCGTCCGGAACAAACAGCACGACTTGAGGAACTCAGCGCCACTTTGACCTCTATTGAGAAGGTGATGGACCCGGAGGCGGTGTCCGAGCGCGTGCGCGAACTCGAGGCCCAGGCGGGGGACCCGTCGCTGTGGGATGACCCCGAT
Source organism: Corynebacterium sp. HMSC074C01 (assembly GCF_001814605.1). NCBI lineage: Bacteria > Bacillati > Actinomycetota > Actinomycetes > Mycobacteriales > Corynebacteriaceae > Corynebacterium > Corynebacterium sp. HMSC074C01. The sequence continues at coordinate 6,432 of NZ_KV817229.1, forward strand.
CATGCGCAGAAGGTGACCTCGGAGCTGTCGGCGCAGCAAGCAAAGCTGCGCAAGCTGAATTCCCTGCGTGGGCGGATCGAGGATCTGCCCGTGATGTCTGAGCTAGCGGAGGAGGAAGGCGATGAGGCTTCCCAGGAGCTCGTCGACACAGAGCTGAAGGAACTCGGCGCCGCCATCGAATCGCTCGAGGTGACCACGATGCTTTCTGGCGAATATGACGAGCGTGAGGCGGTCATCAACATCCGCTCCGGCGCGGGTGGTGTGGATGCCGCGGACTGGGCGGAGATGCTCATGCGCATGTACACACGCTGGGCGGAGAAGAACGGCCACAAGGTGGATGTCTACGACATTTCCTATGCCGAAGAAGCAGGTATTAAGTCCGCCACCTTCGTGGTGCATGGTGAATACATGTATGGCCAGCTCTCCGTGGAGCAGGGCGCGCACCGCCTCGTGCGCATTTCTCCTTTTGATAACCAGGGGCGCCGCCAGACCTCCTTCGCGGAGGTGGAGGTGCTGCCGGTGGTGGAGCAGACCGATTCCATCGAGGTACCAGACTCGGAGGTGCGCGTGGATGTCTACCGTTCCTCGGGCCCGGGCGGGCAGTCGGTCAACACGACGGATTCGGCAGTGCGCCTGACACATATCCCGACCGGCATCGTGGTGACCTGTCAGAACGAGAAGTCCCAGATCCAGAACAAGGCCTCCGCAATGCGCGTGCTGCAGGCGAAGCTGCTGGAGCGCAAGCGCCAGGAGGAGCGCGCGGAACTCGATGCGCTGGGTGCGGGCGGCAATGCCTCCTGGGGTAATCAGATGCGTTCTTATGTGCTGCACCCGTACCAGATGGTCAAGGATCTGCGAACGAATTACGAGGTGGGGGATCCTTCCAAGGTCTTGGACGGGGACATCGATGGCTTCCTGGAATCTGGTATTCGGTGGCGCATGGCGCAGCAGGAGACCTAGGCCCGAGTAACAAATGTTGCTAATGTGGCTTAAGTGATCACTTTCGAGAATGTGTCCAAGGTCTATCCGACCTCCACGAGGCCCGCGCTGGACAACGTGTCCTTTGAGATTGAAGACGGAGAATTCGTCTTTCTCATCGGCCCGTCCGGCTCCGGCAAGTCGACCTTCCTCCAGCTCATGGTGCGCGAAACCAATGTCAGCTCGGGCGATATCTACTTCGGGGATTTCCACGTCAACGCTTTGAAGGGGCGCGAGGTCAACAGACTGCGCCAATCCATCGGCTATGTTTTCCAAGACTTCCGTCTTCTGCCCAAGCTCAATGTCTACGACAATGTCGCCTTTTCCCTCGAGGTCATTGGCAAGGGCAAGGCGCGGATTGCCAAGCAGGTGCCCGAGGTGCTCGACATGGTTGGCCTCGGCGCCAAGCAGCACCGCATGCCGCATGAGCTTTCCGGCGGTGAGCAGCAGCGCGTGGCGATTGCGCGGGCTTTTGTTAACCGTCCCAAGCTGCTGCTTGCCGACGAACCCACGGGCAACCTCGATCCCTCCACAGCTGCGGAGATCATGGCCTTGCTCACCAAGATCAACCGCCGCGGCACCACCGTGGTGATGTCGACGCACAATGCGCGCGCGGTGAACGAGGCCCGCCAGCGCGTCATTGAGCTGCGCAACGGCACGCTGGTGCGCGATGAGAAGAACGCGATGTATGGGGAGGCGGTCTAGGTGAATCTGGGCTTTGTATTCAGGGAAGCTTTCAAAGGTCTAGGCCGTAACATCACCATGACTATCGCCATGGTGATCACCACGGCCATTTCGGTGGCCCTGGTGGTGGCCGGCGTCTTGGTCACCCAGATGACCAATGACACCAAGGACATCTACCTCGAGCGCGTCGAGGTCATGGTCCAGCTCAACGAGGATATTTCTGCCAACGACCCGGAGTGTAAGGACTCCGCCTGCGCAGGGTTGAAGAAGAAGCTAGAGGCGGATGAAGACATCGAGTCCGTCAGCTACCGCAACCGCGAGGATTCCTATGAGCGCTTCGTGGAACTGTTCAAGGAGACCGATCCAGTCATGGTGGAGGAAACCTCCCCGGACGCGCTGCCGGCGGCCTTCCACGTGCGGCTGAAGGATCCGACGGATACCGCGCCTATCGACGCCATCGCGTCCGACCCCGCCGTCAGTGACATCATCGATCAGCAGGAAGAGGTGCGCAGCGCCGCCGGCAACCTTGATGCCATCCGGAATGCCACCTTCGTCTTGGCTGCAGTCATGGCGCTGGCCGCCATCATGCTGATTGCGAACATGGTGCAGATCGCCGCTTACCAGCGCCAGCGAGAGACCGCGATCATGCGCATCGTTGGCGCCTCGCGGTGGGTGACCCATGCCCCCTTCATCATGGAAGCGGTCCTCGGTGCCGTCGGTGGTGTCGTCCTCGCCGGGGTGGGCGTCATCGTGGGAAAGAACACTGTGATCGATCCCGCGCTGAAGGACCTGTACCACAACCAGCTTCTGGCCCCCGTGACGTCTGGGGACGTGTGGACGGCTCTGCCCATCGTGGGGCTAGTGGCAATTCTGTGCGCTGCGCTGACCGCGCAGGTGACCATGCGCGCCTACGTGCGAACATAGGCCAACAGGCCTGTTGTGGGTCGTGCCTGGCAGTAGCGTAATATAGTCCGAACTATGGCGAAGAAGGCAAAGAAGAAAAAGGCGGCCGTCGACAATAACTCGACCTTGGCCACCAACCGACGTGCCCGCCACGACTACACCATCCTCGACACCCTGGAATGCGGCATGGTGCTCGTGGGCACCGAAATTAAGTCGATGCGCGAAGGCAAGATTTCCCTGGCGGATGCCTTCGCCACCATTGACGGCGGCGAGGTCTATATCCGCAACCTCCACATCCCGGAGTATTCCCAGGGTACGTGGACGAACCACTCGCCCAAGCGCACACGCAAGCTGCTCTTGCACCGCCGAGAGATTGACAAGCTCATGGGACAGGTGCGCGATGGCAATAAGACGCTGATCCCGCTCAAGGTGTACCTGAAGGACGGTCGTGCCAAGTGTGAGCTCGGTCTTGCCAAGGGTAAGCAGGACTATGACAAGCGTGAAGCAATCAAGCGCCGTGACCAGGACCGCGACATCACTCGCGAGCTGGGCCGCCGCGTCAAGGGGATTAACGCCTAACCTGGGAGTCATGATTTATACGGCCAAGGTTCATGACGTTATTCGGGGTGAGGAGCAGCCGCGTGGGGTGGCGGCGCTCGTCGACAAGCTCTGGCCCCGTGGCGTGGCCAAGGAGCGCTTGTCCTATGACCACTGGTTCAAGGATGTCGCGCCCAGTCCAGAGTTGCGTAAGTGGTGGGGGCACGATGCTGACACCTTTGAGGAATTTGCGCGACGCTACCGCGCGGAGCTCGACGCGAATGACGGCGAGGAGCTGGAGCAACTGCGCCACCTTGCAGAGCTTGGCGACGTCACCCTCCTCTTCGCCGCCAAGGATCGCGAGGTTAACCACGCCACTGTGTTGAAGGCGTGGTTGGAGGAACGCTAGCCGATGAGGCTCCACACAGTCGCTCCCACGGCAATGAGGCCGGTGATGACGACGAAGACGTTGCTGGGGCGGCCACGGAATTGCTTGAGAGCGTCGATGCGGTGGATGGCATACATCGGCAGCAGGTACAGAATCGAGGCGATGAAGGGGCCGCCGATGGCCTCGATGAGGCCCAGGATTGACGGATCGATGATGGCCACGACCCACGCGGCCACGAAGATGATGCCGTGCATGATGGAATTGAGCTGCTTCTCCGAGAGCTTCGCCGTGGCGCGGGGCGCGGCGCTGCGCAGCAGGAAGTTGCCGCCTTCGGTAGCTCCCAGCACGTGTCCGAAGTAGGAGGAGATGATGGCGATCATCGCGATGATCGGGGAGAGGAATGCCAAGACCGGAACGCCAGTGACGTTGGCCAGGTAAGACAGAACCGGCAGGTTTTGCTCGCGGGCCTCGGCGAGCCCGTCCGCACCAAGCGTGAGGGTGCAGGACCACACGAAGAACATGGTGAACACGGTGAGCAGAATGGCGGTCAGTGCCAGAGCGCGCGAGGCGTTCTCGGAGCTCTTCTCGCGGCCGTGTGCGGAGACCATGGCCAAGGAGAACTGGGAAATCGCGGGGGAGTGGTTAAAGGAGAATACCAGCACGGGGATGATGAGGGCGACAGCACCGACGACGCGCCAATCACTGTTGCCCACCTCCATGAAGGAGGCGATATCCCAGCGCGGGATGAGGTAGATGGACAGTGCGCCAAGGCAGAAGATTAGCGGGTAGACCAAGAACTGCGTAACGGCCAGCACCATACGTTGGCCAAAGGCGAAGACGATGGTCATGATGCCCACGAGGAGGAAAGACAACAGCGGACGTGAAATCGTGGGTCCATTTAATTGGTTGACGATGAAGCTGTTGACTGTATTGGTAATCGACACGCCATAAATGAGGACGATGGGAAAGATGGCGCAGAAATAGACCACCGAAATGACAAATCCGGCGCGTTTGCCGAAGTAGTCGGTCACCACCGCAGTGATGTCTTCGCCCTGGCGCGGCGACGCACAAATCATGCGGGCCAAACCGCGGTGGGAGAAGTACGTCATCGGGCCAATCAGAATCGTGGCCACGAGCAGCGGCCAGAAGCCGAAGCTGCCCGCGTTGATTGGGAGGAAAAGAATGCCAGCGCCAACGGCGGTGCCGAAGAGCGAGATGGCCCACTCGGTGTTGCTTGCTGGGCGTTTAGCGTCTTCCGGGGAGCTGGTGGTTTCGGTATGTGTGCTCACTTTGCAGCCTTTAACAAAGTAGGTGAACTGGACTCACACACCTTAACAGTGTTTAAGTTGATGTTAATCACAAGGGGGTGCTTATGAAAGCTATGCCTCACGTAGCCAGGGGGTAGCTTGCGGGAATAGGGGCTGGTGCAGTAGCGTTGGACGAATCGTGGGCGTGTGAAGACGCGTTCTGCGTAGCTTTCACAGCAATGTGTGATTGAGGGGTCGACTTGGTTTCGACTTCGTACATTGAGCCAGGGGAAGCGTGCCGGTGCAGGCTAGAGACCACCGTTAAGCGTCGTAGCAACCAATAAACGCAGAGAAGAACTCTCAGCGTGACTACGCCCTCGCTGCCTAATTTCAGCGACGCGTGTCTGTCAGCCTAGGTTTGGTTCCTGACCTAGATCCTGGCATCGACTAGGGAACTTGCCTGACCGGTTTGTTGTTCGGCCGGTTGGGGACTTTGAGAGCAACTGGGCCCATCATCCGGAGCGAGTTTGCCCGAGCCGGAGGGTCGAGTAGAGATCCTGTGCAGACTGCGCACGGAGAAGCCCTGGCGAGGTGACGAAGGACCCGGGTTCAATTCCCGGCGGCTCCACTGAATGGCAAGAAACCCGCTGGTCATAAAGGCCAGCGGGTTTCTTGTGTGAAGGGGGGCGGATTAGTCGATCGGGTAGCCGGTGACCGGGCCCTCGGTGTTCGGCTGCCAGCCCAGCGCAGGGGCGACATGGGTGGCGAAGTTTTCCAAAATCTTCACGTTGACGTCCACCCCCATGCCGGTCGGGATGGTGATTAGCAGGGTGTCGGCGGACATCACGGCCGGGTCGGCCTTGAGCTGTTCGATCAGCTTGTCAGGCTCCGCGGCATAGGTGCGGCCGAAGGTGGAAGCACCGGCATCGGGCAGCACACCCACTTGGTCGGAGCCTGAGGCCTGCATACCGAACCGCTGCATATCGGCGCCGTCCACGATGGGAAAAATGGAGCGGGAGACGGACACGCGCGGGGTCCAGTCGTGGCCTGCTTCCTTCCACGCGGCGCGGTAGCGGCTGATTTGGTCCGCCTGGATCTCACCCAAGGTCGCGGCGGTGGTCTCGGAAACCAAGGTGGAAGACATTAGGTTTAGTGCGTCCCTGGCGGTCTGCTCTGCCGAAGTGTGAGTGCCGGAGCCGTAGAAGATGTGTTTGCGCAGCTCCGGTGCCATGGAAAAGACGGGTAGGGCGGAGCCGGGCTGGAACATATTCGGGTACTGGCGGTCTAGGGGTGCGGCGGTGGCAAATCCGTTGCCGTCCACCGCGGCCATGAACGCCTCGAGGTGGGCCCGCGCCACGTCCGCGCCGTTGGGGGCCTCGCCCTTGTAGCCGAAAGCTTCCCAACCGCGCTCGGCAACCTCCGGGGCGCCGCGCGAGACGCCCAAGGCCACGCGGCCGCCGGAGAGCTGGTAAAGGGATGCGGCCTCTTCGGCGAGGTAGAGCGGGTTTTCGTAGCGCATGTCGATCACGCCGGTGCCCACCTCGATGTTCTTGGTGGTGGCGGCGACAGCGCCGAGCAGCGGCATTGGGGCTGAGGCTTGCGGTACGAAGTGGTGGACGCGGAAAGACGCGTTGTTCACACCGATCTCATCTGCAGCCTGGGCGATTTCCAGGTGAATCTTCGCGACTTTTTCCGCGGACGGGCCGCGCTGGCCGCCGAATGCGTAGTGTCCGAAGCTTAAGAATCCGAATGCTTTCATTGGTCAAACACTCCTATTGGTGACGTATCAACAACTAGGGTAATGCCTCGTTCGAAGATTGTCACGGCCTAAGGCGGGCTCCGCTTCAAACCTTAAGTGAAGAACTTCTAGTCAGGCCTACAACCGCGCATGCTCAGGGGCTTGTCCGAGCCGGAGAGCCCGTTAGAGATCCTGTGCAGGCTGCGCACGGAGAAGCCCAAGCGGGGTAACCCGCTGGGCCGCTAAACTGGTGTAACAGCTGTCTGGCGGGAAACGCTAGGGGGTTCTGAATAGAGGAAGATGTGTGAAGCCGCTTGCAGGCTTTTAAGTTCCCTAAGGGGGTGAAAAATTGATCGCTTTCGCTGGGACTATCGCGGCCGTGCTAGGGCTGAATGTTGTGGCGAATGAAACCGGTGCGAACTCCGAGGGGTTCGTAGTTACAGCTATTCTCTTGGGGTTCGGGTTGGCTCCCTTTGTTGGCGATTCTCTGGAGCGCCATATTCCGATTTCGATGTGGCGGCGTGTGTCTTTTTCTCGCGTTGCTAGCCGTCGGTGGGGCGTCGAGCTATTCAATGCTGTGCTTACGCGAATCGGATGGAATGGCATGATTCTGGCGATGCGCAGAGAAGAGTCCGCCAAGTGTGAAGGGGTGAACCCCCTTCGGCCGATGCGAGCGTCGGCAGCCGGTCATGGGTGGGGATTGCTGCTCCATATATGTAGCGCTGGATGGTGCGCTGCGGCAGGCGGATGGTTAGCGGCTACAGTTCTTCTTGCTATCGGTGCTGTGGGCCATCTATATCCGGTTTTGCTTCAATTTCGTGTGCTTACGGATGCTCGGGAGAGATAGGTCAAGCTCGGCGGCGTTGCGGCCTGCTTTAGGATGGCCGCATGGATACCGAACCTCTCCGCATCGCAGTCGTCTTGTTTGAGGGCTTTGAGCTTCTCGACGTCTTCGGGCCCGTCCAACTTCTTCAAGCCGTCCCTGAGATCGCGGTTGTCTTTGCAGGGCCGGATGGTGAGCCAGTTGCCAGCTCGCAGGGCGTGGAAGTGGTGCCGACAATTTCTTATGGGCAGATTGAGCTGGCCGACGCCCTTCTTGTCCCGGGCGGTAAAGGAACCCGGCGGCTCGTGGGGGACGAATCTTTTCTGTCGTGGCTTCGTGAGGTGGGCGCACAAGCACCGTGGGTTGCCTCTGTGTGCACGGGTTCTGCGGTATTGGCGGCGGCGGGGCTCTTGGAGGGCTACGCCGCAACAAGCAACAAGCGTGCGTTTGCATGGGCGAGCTCCTTCGGGGTGTCTGTGACTTGGAAGCCCAAGGCGCGGTGGGTGCAGGACCGCAATCGATGGACTTCCTCAGGCGTGGCGGCGGGCATGGATATGACGGTCGCGCTCATTGCGGAGCTCATTTCGGAGGCGGCAGCCGTCGATGCCGCCAACTTTGCGGAATACGAGCCGCATCGCGATTGCGAGTGGGATCCTTTCGCGCGGATAAACGGGCTGGTGCCCTCGAGCGGTGACAAAGCTGAGCGTGGGGATGTAACATTCGGGCAATCTGACGACGCTCACGGTAGATAAGGTGCTAAAACGGTCGATTTTGGGCCACTATTTGCAGTGAGCGTAATGAGAATCCCGTGAGGGGTGTAGGGGCGCGGGGCGAAAGCGGAGTAGGGCTGGCCGCACAAAAATGTGACTAAGAACGAAAATATGTGTTACCTGAGTTACATTCCCGTGGTAGCCTGTCCGTCAACAGTGTGACGTGGAGCACTGGGACTGACCCCTACGACAGGAGTACCCATGAACAGCCCATCCAATACGGCGCCGAAAGGCGGCGCTGACACCACGGAGAATCCTGCCAAGGAAAATCAAAAACAGAGCCAGCAATCCAGCGGGGGAATGCTGGATAAGTTCCTCAACGGCGTTGAGTACATCGGCAACAAACTGCCGGAACCTTTCACCATCTTCTTAATCCTCTTCCTTATTACCGGCGTGCTCTCCACGATCATGGCGAAGATGGGCGTCGAGATTAAGGTGCCCGGGTCGGATGAGATTCAGCCGGTTAAAGGCCTGTTTACCGGTGAGGGGCTGACGTGGTTCACCACGACAATGGGTGAGAACTATATCAACTTCCCGCCACTGGTAACGGTGCTGCCCATCATGCTGGCGGTGGGGGTGGCGGAGCGCTCCGGCATGCTCTCTGCGTTGATTCGTAAGCTCTTCGGTTCCGCGAAGCCGTGGCTGCTGCCCTATGCGGTCGGCGTCATCGGTGTGACCGCTTCGGTCATGGCAGATGCCGCCTTCGTTATCGTCCCGCCGCTGGCCGCGATGGTCTTTAAAGCCGCGGGCCGTCACCCAGTGGCTGGCCTGATTGGTGGCTTCGCCGCCGTGGGTGCTGGCTATTCCACATCCTTGGTGCCGACTTCCTTGGATGCGCTCTTTGCAGGTATTACTACCGCCGTGATGGAAACCCTGCCGAATACCGAGTTCGCGCCGGTTAATGCCATGTCGAACTATTACTTCAACGTGGCTTCCTCCATCGTGCTAGGTGTGCTTGCTGGATTCATCATCGACAAGGTCATTGAGCCGCGCATGTGGCAGCAGGAAGTTCCTACTGAGGAAGATATCGACCCTGAGGATGCCGCAGAGCGCGGCGACCGCGACGAGAACGGCGAGGAGCTCACTGCTGAGCTGCGCCCGGCCGAATCCAAGGGCCTCGTCTGGTCCGGTGTGGCCATGGTCATCCTCACCGCCATCATTCTTTTTGCCACCCTTCTTCCGGATTCCCCTTGGCGCAACGAAGAGGGCGGCTTCTTGCCCAAGTCGCCGCTGTTGAATTCCATCGTCTTTATCGTCTTCGCCTACTTCTTGGTGCTCGGCGTGGTCTACGGCCGGGTAGTCGGCACGGTCAAGGGAATTACCGATGTTGTGAACATGATGATCGGTGCTCTCAAAGACATGATGAGCTTCCTTATCCTGGCCTTCATCCTGGGCCAGTTCGTGGCGCTCTTTGCCTGGACCGGTATCGGTACCTTCACTGCGGTGAAGGGTGCTGCCTTCCTGGAATCCATCGGGTTGACGGGCTTTGCCGCTATCTTCGCCTTCATTGTCTTGGCGTCCTGCCTTAACCTTTTGATCATTTCCGGTTCTTCCATGTGGACGCTCATGGCCGCGGTCTTCGTGCCCATGTTTGCCCTGCTGGGCTATGAGCCAGCGTTTATTCAGGGCGCATTCCGCGTTGGTGATTCCGCAACCCAGATCATCACCCCGCTGAACCCATACATGATCGTCATGCTCGGCTTCCTCCAGCGTTATGAACGCGATGCAGGCTTGGGAACGCTGATGTCGCGCCTCGTGCCCTTCGTGGTCCCATTCTTTACCGCGTGGGCGATTTTGCTGGCCATCTGGTTCTACGTGGACCTTCCGCTGGGACCGGGCAACAACGTCATGATTGGTTAAACGCATGAATCAACGCAACAATCCATCGACAGCGTATTTGGAAGCGATGGAGGAGGGCGTCGCAAAGCGCGTGGCGTCCGCAGCGCCACCGGAAAAACAGGGAGAGGACTACCCAGGCCAGGCGAAGCTCTGGGGCGCGGCGGCCGCGCGTGCTGAGGCCTTGCGGGAGACAGCCGCGCACATCGTCGCGGACCTGCACGCTCACCCTGAAACGGCCTTCGAGGAGCATCGCTCCATGGCGGTGCTCGCGGACATCGTTGAAGGGCATGGCTTTTTGACGCGCCGCGGAGTCTATGGTGTGGAGACCGCCTTCGAGGCCTCGTGGCAGAGCGCGGATTTCGAACCCGAGCGGCATCCCACCGTGGCCATCCTGGCGGAATACGATGCCCTGCCCCAGATTGGGCACGCGTGCGGGCACAACGTCATTGCCGCAGCGGGCGTTACTGGATTCTTGGCGGCTACTGCCGTGCTGGACGCCGCCCCTCCTATGTCCGGTCGCATCCTCCTCCAGGGAACCCCGGCGGAGGAAGGCCATTCCGGCAAGGAGTACATGATCCGCGGCGGTAGCCTCGAAGGGGTGGATGCCGCGGTGATGATCCATGGCTTCGGCTATGACATTGGTGCGCATACCTGGGTAGGGCGGCGCATTCTGCACGTTACTTATCGCGGCGTGGCCGCGCACGCCAGCTCCCAGCCCTTCATGGGGCGCAACGCCCTCGATGCCGCGAGCCTGGCCTACCAGGGGATTGGGCTTATGCGGCAGCAAATGCCGCCATCGGATCGCGTGCACGCCATCATGAGCGGTGGTGATCGGCCTTCCATCATCCCGAGCGAGGCGGAAATGACCATTTATGTGCGCTCGTTGGGGACGCGCACGCTCATGGATCTGTCCGCCAGGGTGGAAGACATCGTCCGGGGCGCTGCACTCATGGCCGGTGTTGAGGTGGATGTGGATTGGGACGAGCATCCGATGACGCTGCCCGTGCGCAACAATGCGGCGCTGGTGGACCGCTGGACGGCGACGCAAGTGCGCCGGGGGCGCACCGCGCTGCCGGCGGGGACGGTTCCGGATACGGTGGCTGCCTCGACGGACTTCGGCAACGTCTCCCACCTAGTTCCGGGTTTGCACCCGATGGTGCAGGTTTCGCCTACCGACGTGGCCTTGCATACCGAGGACTTCGCCCGCTGGGCGGCTACGCCGCAGGCGGTGGATGCGGCTGTCGATTCCGCTGCAGGGTTGGCGCAAGTAGCGCTAGATTTCTTGGCGGACTCGGACTTTCGCCGCGCGGCGCAGGAAGACTTTGATAGGGAAGGGCCCGTATCGGTGGCCGATCTCATCGCGGAGAAGGGGTAGCGGGCCACGTTCTTGTAATGGCACGTCACGGGGCGTCGTCCAGCGTATGCGTACCCCCGTGATGAATTAAGAAACAATTGTGTGCTTGAAAGGTAAGCCTTACATAGGTTAGGTTATGCGCTGACATTATTTGCCAGCTGTGGTTAGCCACACCTAATATGCAAGGAAGCTATGTTTACTCTTTCTCGCCGTGCCGCAGGCGCGACCGTCACCAAAGTTGCAGCCGCCGTCTCTGTGGCCGCGCTCGCTCTAACGGGTTGCTCCGCAAACCAGTCCCAGGATTCTGCTGAGCCGACCAACTCCGCAGCCGCGGACTCCTCCACGATTACGCTGGAGGATAACTTTGGTTCGAAGGAGGTCGCGCTGCCGGTAGAGAACCCCGCGGTGACGGATAACCGCGCTTTCTCCGTTCTGGCTCAGTGGGATGTTGACCTCGCCGCCGCGCCGCTTCCGCTGGTGCCGAAGTCCCTGCGTGATACCTACAACAAGGACACGGTCGAGGTTGACCTGGGCTCCCACAAGGATCCGGACCTCGAAAGCCTCGTAGCAGCGGACCCGGACGTCGTGTGGAACGGCCAGCGCTTCGAGCAGTACCAAGGGGATATTGAGGATCTGCTCGAGGATGTCCCGGTCGTTGATTTCGAACCGCGCGATGATGAAGATTTCTTCGACGAGCTCAAGCGCCACACTGAGGCCCTGGGCCAGGTTTTCGGCCACGAAGAAGATGCCGCGAAGCTCATTGAGGACTTCGACGCCGCTGCTGAGCGCGCTAAGAAGGCCTACAACCCAGAGCAGAAGGTCATGGCTGTGAACACCTCCGGCGGTGAAATCGGTTACATCGCTCCCGGTATCGGGCGCGTGTATGGCCCGGTCTTTGAGCTGCTTGGCCTGACCCCGGCCCTGGAAGTGTCCAACGCCTCCGATGACCACGAGGGCGACGATATCTCCGTTGAGGCCATTGCCGAATCCAACCCGGATTGGATCCTCGTCATGGACCGTGACTCCGCTATCTCCAAGGAAGGTCAGGATGTCACGCCGGGCGAGAAGCTGGTCAAGGACAACGCGGCGCTCAAGAACGTTACCGCTGTGAAGGAAGGCAACGTTTACGTGGCGCCGAATGACACCTACATTGATGAGTCCATCATTACCTACACCGAGATCTTGAACGCGCTTGCCGACGCCTTCGAGAAGGCCAACGCCTAAACAACTCTCTCGGCAGCCAAGGAGGAGACTAAACCGTGACGGTGAAGAGCAGCGCTGCGGCAGAGCACTCAGCTGTCAGCCCGCGTAACTCCCGCGGACCTGTGCTGACCTGGAAGCTAGGCCTCGGCGTGCTCGGCGTCATCGCGCTGCTCCTCCTTTCCCTCATGGTGGGGGAGTACAGCATCCTCGATAATGAGGACGGCTGGTCCATGTTCTTCACCACCCGCGTGCCGCGCACCGTTGCGCTTGTCTTGGCGGGCGCCGCGATGGCGATGAGCGGTTTGGTCATGCAGCTGCTGACCCAAAACCGCTTCGTGGAACCCACGACAACGGGAACCACCGAGTGGGCCGGACTGGGACTGCTCTTTTCTCTTATCCTTTTCCCGCACTCATCCGTGCTGGTGAAGATGGTTATTTCGGTTTTCTTTGCCTTCGTGGGAACCATGGTTTTCTTCGCGTTTCTGCGTCGCGTAGCGCTGCGCTCCTCACTCATTGTGCCGATCATCGGCATTATGTTGGGTGCTGTCGTTAGCGCAGTGTCTTCCTACGTGGCGCTAGCGACGGATACCTTGCAACAGCTCGGAATCTGGTTCATGGGATCCTTTACCTCTGTCTATGAGGGTCAATACGAGGTCCTGTGGATCGTGCTGCTGGTTTTGGTGGCTGTGTATTTCTATGCTGACAAACTCACCGTCGCTGGGCTGGGTGAGGATATCGCCACCAATATTGGGTTGAACTACCAGCGGATGATTCTGCTGGGAACCGGGCTCATCGCCGTGGCGACGGGCGTTGTTACCGTCGTCGTCGGCGCATTGCCGTTCCTCGGTCTTATCGTGCCCAACGTAGTGAGCATGCTGCGCGGCGATGACCTGCGCTCTAACCTCCCGTGGGTCTGCCTGCTCGGCATTGCCACGGTGACCTTGTGCGACCTCATTGGCCGCACTATTATCTCCCCGTTTGAGATGCCCGTATCAGTCATCCTGGGTGTTGTCGGTGCTATCGTATTCGTCGTCTTGATCGTGAGGTCGACCAAGTGAGTGTAAGTATCTCTACCCCTGCGACGAAGAAACCTGTGCAAACGTCACGTGCCCGGCGACACGTGGGTAGCTTCCAGTCTGCTGCTGCGGCACGAAAATACTGGATCATCCTCGCCGCCTTGATTATTGCCGGTCTGGCCTTCGCCTTTGGGCTCTTGGCCTATGACAACCCCATGGAATTTGGCACCCGCAAATGGTGGCTGATTGCACGTCGCCGCGCTGATGCAGTGACGGCCATGGCGATCGTCGCCGTATGCCAGGCCGTGGCTACGGTGGCTTTCCATACGGTGACGAACAACCGTATCCTCACGCCCTCCATCATGGGCTTTGAATCCTTGTATGTGGCTATCAATACGGCTACGGTCTTCTTCCTCGGTGCGGCCGGCCTGACCCAAGCGCGCACCCTGGGAACTTTCCTAGTCCAGCTCGTGCTCATGGTCGCGCTGTCTGTGGTGCTGTATTCGTGGCTGTTGACCAGCCGCCGCAACAACATGCATGCGATGTTGCTCGTGGGCATCATTATCGGCGGCGGCCTCGGCTCGTTGGCGACGTTCATGCAGCGCATGCTCACCCCCAGCGAGTTCGATGTGCTCACCGCGCGGCTTTTCGGCTCCGTCAACAACGCGGAAAGTGAGTACTATCCCATCGCCATTCCGCTGGTCATTGCGGTGACACTGTTGATGTTCCTCAATTCCCGCCAGCTCAACGTGTTGGCATTGGGACGAGATGCCGCCACAAACCTGGGCGTTAACCACAAGGTCAACGCCATCTATACGCTGATTTTGGTCTCCATTCTTATGGCGACGAGCACCGCGCTTGTAGGACCCATGACCTTCCTTGGCTTCCTCGTGGCAACCTTGGCCTACCAGGCAGCGGAGACGTATGACCACCGCTTTTTGTTCCCAATGGCAATTGCCACGGCCTTTGCTGTTCTCACTGGCGCTTACTTCCTCATGCAGCACGTCTTCTATGCGCAGGGCGTGGTCTCCATCATTATCGAGCTAGTGGGCGGCAGCGTCTTCCTTCTGGTCATTCTGCGAAAGGGCAAGCTGTGATCAAACTTTCCAAAGTTTCCAAGTCCTACTCCGGTGAGACCAACATTGGCCCCATCGATCTGGAGATCCCCTCCGGTGGTATCACTGCGCTGATTGGGCCGAATGGTGCGGGCAAGTCCACGATGCTGACGATGATTGGCCGGCTTCTAGACGTCGACGAGGGCACCATCGAGGTCGCCGGTTACGACGTGTCCTCCACGAATTCGCAGGACTTGGCGAAGATTCTCTCCATCCTGCGCCAGGAGAATCACTTCATTACCAAGCTGACCGTACGCCAGCTGGTGAGCTTCGGCCGTTTCCCTTACTCGAAGGGGCGCCTGACCGTGGAAGATGAAGAGATAGTCTCGCGCTACATCGACTTCTTCCATTTGCGTGAATTGGAGAACCGCTATCTCGACGAGCTATCCGGTGGGCAGCGCCAGCGCGCATATGTGGCGATGGTGCTCTGCCAAGAGACGGACTACGTGCTTCTCGACGAGCCCCTCAACAACCTCGACATCTCGCACTCCGTGGAGATGATGAAGCATTTGCGGAAGGCCGCCAAGGAATTTGGCCGGACGATCATCATCGTCCTCCATGACATCAACTTTGCTGCTCGTTATGCCGACTATATTTGTGCGGCCAAGGATGGACGCATCGTTTCTTTCGGCAGTCCGGAGGAGATCATGCGCGATGAGATCCTTACGCCCATCTTCGAAACGCCCATCACTGTTATCGATGGCCCGGATGGGCTGTTGGCCTGTTACCACTAGCTATTAACATTCAGGTGGACTGCCCGACAGCCAGGAAACCGCCCCAGGAAGAGTGCCAAAAAGTGCATCTGCCTGGGGATTTGTTGTTTGTTGGGGGTGTGCGTAT
>NZ_KV817230.1:0-356 GCF_001814605.1 Corynebacterium sp. HMSC074C01
ATTTGTAAAACGAGGAGCGATTGAGCTTTAACACGTGGCACATCCGCTTGACCGAGTACTCGGTTCGGTGGTCATCGACAAACTGGAAGCGGATTACCAGCGTGTCTCTTCGGCAAAATACTTCGCGGCCTTGCGCAGGATGTCGCGTTCTTCACGAAGCTTTGCGTTTTCTTTTTCTAGCTGGCGGATCCGTTCAGAATCAGTGGTCATTTGGGCCTTGTCACGCATGGTCTTCGTGCGGGCACGTTTGCCGGTGCCGTACTGCTTAAGCCAGGAATAAAGTGAGGAGCGATTGACTCCAAGCTCTGCTGAAGCCGCGTGAAGTGAGAGGTCCTCATTGTTTTCGTAGAGGGCCA
>NZ_KV817231.1:0-341 GCF_001814605.1 Corynebacterium sp. HMSC074C01
TGGCCCTCTACGAAAACAATGAGGACCTCTCACTGAACTCAGCATCAGCAGAGCTCGGTATCAACCGTGCCTCGCTGCATTCTTGGATCAAGAAGTACGGCACCGGCAAACGTGCCCGCACAAAAAGCATGCGCGACAAGGTCCAAGCAGCGAATGATTCCGAACGGATCCGCCAGTTAGAAAAAGAGAACGCAAAGCTGCGCGAAGAACGTGACATCCTGCGCAAGGCCGCGAAATATTTTGCCGAAGAGACTCACTGGTGATCCGCTTCCAGTTTGTCTATGACCACCGAACCGAATTCTCGGTTAAGCGGATGTGCCAGGTGTTAAAGCTCAATCGCT
>NZ_KV817232.1:0-6975 GCF_001814605.1 Corynebacterium sp. HMSC074C01
GCACTCTAAAACCGGAAGGGCCGATTAATGACTACCTCTGAGCTCGTCAAATGACGAAGATATAAAAGATATAAAAGGATAAAAAGGTAACGGGCAAGGCCTCGCATAAGCGAGAACCCTGCCCGGTTGCAGTGTTGTATGTGTGGTCTACTCCACGACGGAGTTGGCGCCCACCGCGTGGCCGAAGAGGTCCGGCAGGGTTGCTGCCCAGGCCTCGCGCAGCTCGGAGACAGCGATGGACTCGCCGCCGAGCTCCAGCTCACCGTTGTCGGTGGTCTGGCCCACGACGACGGCCGGAACGCCGCACTCCTCGGCGCGCTGCAGCAGCATGTCGACGCGGTCAGCGGTCGTTGCTACGAGCACGCGGGAGGCGGACTCAGAGAAGGCGGCCACGAAGGCATCCTCGTGAACCTTGGGCAGGTCCAGGCTCAGGCCTACGCCGCTGCGCTTAGCCATCTCGAATGCGGTGACAGCAAGGCCGCCCTCAGAGAGGTCGTGAGCTGCAGTTAAGCCCTCGTTACCCACGAAGAAGTCCGCGAGGCGCTGCTCATTAGCCAGGTCCACCTGCGGGGGCAGGCCGTTGAGCCCGTTCTTCGCCTCATGGCCCTGCTCGTGAGCGCTCACCTGCTGCCAGATGGAACCGCCGAACTCATCCTTGGTCTCACCCAGGAGCACGAGAACCTCCGGCTCCTCCACGAGGCCAAGCTCGTTGCCGATGGACTTGTGGACGTCATCGATAACGCCCAGGACGCCCACGACGGGCGTCGGCAAGATCGGCTCCTCGCCGGTCTGGTTGTAGAAGGAGACGTTGCCGCCGGACACGGGGATGCCGAGTTCCACGGCACCGTCAGCAAGCCCATGCACGGACTCGCGGAACTGCCACATCACGTCCGGGTTTTCCGGGGAGCCATAGTTGAGACAGTTGGTGATGGCGACCGGTCGGGCACCGGTCACGGCGACGTTGCGGTAGGCCTCCGCCAACGCCAGGCGGGTACCCATGTTCGGATCCAGCTTGGTGTAGCGCCCAGAAGCATCGGCCGATACCGCGATACCGCGGCCGGTCTCCTCGTCGATGCGCAGCACACCAGCGTTCGCGTGGTGGGACTGCACGGTATTGCCACGCACGTAGCGGTCATACTGCTCGGTGATGAAATCACGCGAGCACAGCGCCGGGGAGGCCACAAGCTTCTTCAGTGCTACGGTGAGGTCCTGCTTCTCCACGCCCTTGAACTCCTGCAGCGCATCCTGCCACTCCGGGCGAGCATAGGGGCGGTCGTAGACCGGGGCCTCGTCCGCGATGGTGCCGGCCGGGGCATCCACGACGACCTCGCCCTGGTGGCGAATGATGAGGTGCTTGCCAGTGGTGACCTCACCGATCTCGGCGCAGGTGACATCCCAACGCGCGCAGATCTCCTTGAACTTCTCCACGTTCTCCGGGGTCACCACGGCGCACATGCGCTCCTGAGACTCGGAAGCAAGAATCTCTGCGGCGGTCATGTTCTTCGCACGCAGCGGGACGTTGTCCAGGTTGATCTCCATGCCGCCATCGCCGGCGGCGGCCAGCTCGGAGGTAGCGCAGGCCAGGCCCGCGCCGCCCAAGTCCTGGATGCCCACGACGATGCCGGACTTGTACAGCTCCAGGCAGCACTCGATGAGGACCTTCTCCGCGAACGGGTCACCCACCTGAACGGCTGGCAGCTTGCGCTCCGCGCCGTCCTCGAAGGTGTCAGAGGCCAACACGGACACGCCTCCGATGCCATCGAGGCCGGTGCGCGAGCCGAAGAGCATGACCTTGTTGCCGGTACCGGAGGCGAAGGCCAGCTTGAGGTCGTCCACCTTCAGCGTGCCCACGCACAACGCGTTGACCAGCGGGTTGCCGGCATAGGACTCATCAAAAACAGTTTCGCCACCAATGTTGGGCAGACCCAAGCAGTTGCCGTAGTGCGAAATACCTCCGACAACGCCAGGCAAAACGCGCTTGGTGTCGGGCGCATCAGCCGGGCCGAAGCGCAGCTGGTCCATCACGGCAATCGGGCGAGCGCCCATCGCCATGATGTCGCGGACGATGCCACCCACGCCCGTCGCGGCACCCTGGTGCGGCTCCACGTAGGAGGGGTGGTTGTGGCTTTCCACGCGGAAGGTCACCGCGTTGCCGTCTCCGATGTCCACCACGCCGGCGTTCTCACCGATGCCGGCGAGGATCTTGGAGCCCATCTCCTCGGTCATGGTTTCGCCGAAGTAGCGCAGGTGCGTCTTGGAGGACTTATAAGAGCAGTGCTCCGACCACATCACGGAGTACATAGTCAGCTCGGCGTCGGTCGGGCGGCGGCCCAGGATCTCGCGAATGTGCGCGTATTCGTCATCCTTCAGGCCCAATTCGCGGTAGGGCTGGTCCAGCTCAGGCTGCGAGGCCGCCTGCTCGACAGTGTCGTTGTGTACGGTCATTGTTTCTCCTTTAACCGTCGGCGCGGGTTAAGCGACGACCTTGAGGGCGGACACAAACAAACCCAGACCGTCGGTGGACGGGCCGGTGAGAAGATCGATGGCATGCTCCGGGTGCGGCATCAGCCCCACCACGTTGCCGGCCTCGTTGGTGATGCCGGCAATGCCATTGATGGAGCCGTTGAAGTTATCGGTATAGCGGAAGACCACGCGGCCCTCGCCCTCCAGGCGCTCCACGGTCTCCGCATCCGCCTGGAAGCGGCCCTCGCCGTGCTTCGCCGGAATCAGGATTCGCTGACCCTGCTCAAACTCGCTGGTCCAGGAGGTCTGTGCGTTCTCCACCTCGAGGTAGGTATCAACACAGTGGAAATGCAGGCCCTGGTTACGGGTCAGGGCGCCGGGCAACAGGCCAGCCTCCGTCAGAATCTGGAAGCCATTGCAGATGCCGAGCACCGGCATGCCCTTGTTCGCGGCATCGACGACCGCGCGCATCACCGGGGCCAGCGCCGAAATTGCGCCGGAGCGCAGGTAGTCACCGTAGGAAAAGCCACCGGGGACAACGACGGCGTCCACTCCTCGCAGGTCCTCATCCGCATGCCACAAGGACACGACTTCGGCGCCGGCGGTGCGGGCGGCGCGGGCCGCGTCGACGTCGTCAAGCGTGCCAGGGAAGGTAATAACGCCGATCTTCATTACTGGATGACCTCGTAGTCCTCGATCACGGTGTTGGCCAGCAGGGTGGAAGCCATCTTCTCGAGTTCTTCGGCACTGACCGAATCATCAACTTCAATCTCAAAGCGCTTGCCCTGGCGCACGTCGCTGACACCAGCAACCCCCAGGCGGCCCAGCGCGCGGACGACGGCCTGACCTTGCGGGTCCAAAATCTCGGCCTTGGGCATGACATTGACAACTACACGAGCCATGAAAATTTTGCCTTACTGTGCGTGAGTATAGGTGCCCCGCCAGTCTATCCCGCCGGCGAGAAAGTTTCGGAATCTTTGGGGGTGATGAATTCAAACCAAACGGCTGAAGAATTCTTGGGGAATCCCACCTTAACCCGCAGCTCACCATCTGTACTCCGGTATCACGTGCCCCGAAACCCAGGTAGAACCAGATGCATTGTCCGGCTCTCACCTATCCAAGGAACCTCTCATGCATTTCAAACGCATTGGCTCACTCGCCATCGCTGCCCTTGTCTCTACCTGCATTGTTGTCCCCCAGGCCAGTGCGGCGGTGGACGGCTCCAACGCCGTTATCTCTGAGGTCTACGGTGGCGGTGGCAACAAGGGGGCGGCGTTTACTAAGGATTTCATCGAGCTTTATAACCCCACCTCCGCTGACCTCGACCTCACTGGCTGGTCCGTGGAGTACCTATCCGCTTCTGGCAACTCAGGTGGAAAACACGAGCTATCCGGCTCCCTCCCGGCTGGGGGCTACTTCCTCATCCAGGACGGTGGCGGCGACACCGGGGAGCCGTTGCCTGCCCCTGATGCAGAGGGGAACCTGAACCTGTCCGGCTCCAAAGGATCGGTGAAGCTTTACGACGCCTCCGGTGCCGAGGTGGACCTCGTGGGGTATGGGGAGGCGTCGATTAGCGAGGGCTCCCCCGCCCAAGCCCTGAACAACTCCACCTCCGCGCAGCGTGATTCCAAGGGCACCGACACCGACGACAATGCCGCCGACTTCAGCGCTGCAGCACCGACGCCGAAGTCCGCCGGCGGGGCCGCCCCGCAACCGGACCCAGCTCCGGCCGAGCCGGGCGCGGCCGTCACCATCCCGGAGATCCAGGGCACCGGCGCGGAGTCCCCGTTCAAGGGCCAGAACGTCACTACCCAAGGCGTTGTCACCGCGGTGTGGCAGGGCGAGAAATCCCTCAACGGCTTCACCATCCAGTCCCCGGGCACGGGAAAGACCGCGCCGACCGAGGCCTCCGAAGCGGTCTTCGTCTACACCGGTGGCACCGGCTTCTACCCAGAAATTGGGGAGTCCGTCGAGGTCACCGGCACCGTTGATGAGTACTTTGGACAAACCCAGGTTGCCCTGAGCACCGGCTCCACGCTTGACGACGCCCTCTCCCCCATCACCCCGCTGGCCATCGATGCCCTACCGGAAGGCGATGAAGAGCGAGAGAAGCTCGAGTCCATGCTGCTCAAGCCCGGCGTGCACACCGTGACCGATAACTATGGTCTCAACCGCTACGGCGAGCTCGGTCTAGCGCCGGGCACCGAGGCACTGCGTCAGCCCACGGACATCGTCTCCCCAGGCACCCAGGAACAGAAGGACATGGAGGCCGCTAACGCGGCGAAGTACGTCATCTTGGACGACGGCTCCACGCGCGACTTCTCCCGCGATGGTGCATCCACGAAGCTGCCCTACATCATGCAGAACGGTTCGGAGGTCAAGACGATCCGCACCACCAACCAGGTGGAGTTCGCGGACTCCGGTGTCATCCTGGGTTACGGTCACGACCAGTGGCGTTTCCAGCCCACCACGATGATTACGGGTGACTCCGCGACCGCGGACCTGCCAATTACGTGGGACCCGGCCCGCCCGGATGCCCCGCAAGTGGATGGCGATTACACCGTGGCGGCGTTCAACGTGCTCAACTTCTTCATCAACCTGGGCGAGGACAACGGCGCAAAATCCTACAAGGACCGTTTTGGCAACGGTGTTGGCTCTGATAGCCCCACCTTCCGCGGTGCGTGGTCCGAGTCCGCGTTCAACGACCAGAAGGGCAAGATCCTCACTGCGCTGGAGGGCCTTGATGCCGATGTCATTGGCCTGTCGGAGATTGAGAACGCCGCGAACACCGTGGGTGGCTCCTACGACGATGCCGTGAAGTACCTCGTGGGTGAGCTCAACTCCCGCGCGGGTTCTGAGAAGTGGGATTACGTCAAGGCCCCGGCGAACGCGTCGGCCGATACGGATGTCATCCGCACCGCCATGATCTACAAGAAGGACCGTGTTAAGCCGGTGGGTGAGGCAACGCTGCTGGAGGATGAGCGCTTTAAGGGCACCGCCCGTACCCCGCTCGCCGCGGAGTTCCAGTCGGTTTCCGATAGGTGCGCTGCTGAAGGCCCCGATTCCTTCGTGGTGGTGACCAACCATTTCAAATCCAAGGGCTCGGTGGCCAACGGTGATGCCGATACCGGCGACGGCCAGGGCAACAACCCGAACGTGCGCAATGCCCACGCCCAGGCCGTCCTCGATGGGCTGGCCAAGCAGCCGCAGTGGCAGAAGAAGGCCACCTTCGTCATGGGTGATTTGAACGCTTACTCCAAGGAAGATGCCATCTCTGTCTTCCGCAACGCCGGCTACACCATCCCGGTGGAAGAGCTCAATGCGCAAGAGGACTGGCAGGACGTGGCCTCCTACCAGTTCTCCGGCCGCCTCGGTTCCCTGGACCACATCTTGGCTAACGAGTACGTCGATGCTCAGGCTGCGCAGACCTGGAACATCAACTCCGATGAGCCCATCGCCATGGAATACTCCCGCCGCAACTACACCGGCGGCGATGTCTTTGAGGCTGATAACCCCTACCGCTCCTCCGACCATGACCCGGTCAAGGTGGGCTTTAGCCTTGCGACGGTGAAGCGCTCTGCGGACGACCTCAAGGACTGCGACCCTGCTGAGGAGCCGGACCCGGCGGAGGAAGCCCGCGACATCAAGTCCGTCACCGTTGATGACAACGGCCACCTCATCATCACCTATACCGACGGCACCACTGAGGACACTGGCAAGGTCGTCGGCGCCGATGGCAAGCCAGGTAAAGACGGCGCTGACGGCGTTGATGGCCAGGATGGTACCGACGGTAAGGACGGTAAAGACGGCGCTGATGGCAAGGACGGCCGCGGTATCGAATCCGTGACCACGAACGACAAGGGCGAGGTAATCATCACCTACACCGACGGCACAACCGACAACCTCGGTCTCCTGGCCGGTCCGAAGGGCGACCAAGGCGAGCCGGGCCACGATGGCGATAACGGCGCCCCAGGACGCAACGGCGAAAACGGTAAGGACGGAACGGACGGTCGAGATGGCAAAGACGGCCGCGGCATCACATCCGTGACCACCGACGCTGCGGGCAACCTCGTTGTGAAGTACACCGACGGTACCTCCGAAACCGTCAAGGTAGACAGCAAGCCTGCTAGCCGAACCGGTTCTTCTGCCGGCGAGCACTGCCTACCGACTGCCCTCGGTCTCGCCATCCCCGCAGCCCTCGCCATCCCGTTAGCCTTCCTTGGGTTTGCCAACACACAGTTCAACATCCCGGGCTTTGAGCCTGCCCGGAAGCAGATTGAGTCGATAACCCGCAACATCCCGCGCGAAGCTCAGTACGCTGCCGGTGGCCTCGGCCTGCTAGCTGCGCTTGGCATCATCGGCGCGGCCTGCGCTCCGACCGAGTCTGAGTAAGGCGCTCTGCTGAGCGTATTTTTCAGTCTCGTTAAGCTCCTCGATAGAGGGGGGCTTTTCTCGTAGCGGCCCAAAACCCCTCTAACCAGGAATTTTGTTCCTCCGGTTGCGGGGTTGCGG
>NZ_KV817233.1:0-337 GCF_001814605.1 Corynebacterium sp. HMSC074C01
GGAGATACATCTTAACCAGAATGATGGGTTAACCAACACGGCACTTGTTAGGTGTCTGATTTAAAAAGTCTTTGGTGCATTGTTGGGTGTCTGGGGCATTGTTCCCTGGTTGTAACCCGCATAAGTTTCGATGGCTATTTGACCGTTTGTGGTGTGGTTGTTGTCTTGTGTGGGGTGTTGTGTGAGAACTGTATAGTGGACGCGAGCATTAAACCATGTGCTTGCCATCATTTTTTGTGGTGTCAGGTTGTGGTTTGTGTGATTTCTTTGTTCTTTTTGTGTTTTGTGTGTTCACGCCAACACTGTTGTGTTGGTTGTGTGTTCGTTATTTAGGGCG
>NZ_KV817234.1:0-287 GCF_001814605.1 Corynebacterium sp. HMSC074C01
GCATGCTGGATATCATCATAGGTTTCTAACGCATAGCGGTGATGCTTGATTGTGCGATGTGATGACTCTTCAAATGGGTTGTCATTCGAAACATTCGGCCGAATCAATGACAGCTGCACGCCGCGTTCATCCAGCATGGTCTTCATCATGTGTGAGGTCATGACTTTGCCGTTGTCGGTGTGTACGACGTCAACGCTGTGACCGTTGAGTTCCTGGTCAGCAATGACTTGTTCGATCAGGCGTGTAGCGATGGTCTTTTCCTGTCGGTGTTGGACAGTCCATCCCAC
>NZ_KV817235.1:0-302 GCF_001814605.1 Corynebacterium sp. HMSC074C01
CCACTATACAGTTCTCACACAACACCCCACACAAACCAACAACCAGAGAAACAAACACTCCAACCATCAGTCACGCATGGGTTAAACAACCAGGGAACAATGCCCCAGACACCCAACAATGCACCACGTACTTTTAAAAAATGTTAGTCAACCATTCTGGTTAAGATGTATCTCCACCCGATTAAACAAACGGTGGCAGCAAAACAATCGTTCACTCAACCACCACGCACATGAAAAACACTCACATGCTTAAAGACACCAACTGGTGCCACAAATAAAGCTCCTTAGAAAGGAGGTGATCC
>NZ_KV817236.1:0-441 GCF_001814605.1 Corynebacterium sp. HMSC074C01
AGCCTTCAACTACGGGACTATCACCCTCTACGGTAGGCGTTTCCACACCACTTCACCTAACAACAACACACAAGCACGATGATGGTAGTCACCGTCCATTGGGGCCCACAACACCGCACACACAACCCCTACCAAGTATCACATGCACACGGTTTAGCCTCATCCACGTTCGTTCGCCACTACTAGCAGAATCATAAATTTTATTTTCTTCTCCTACGGGTACTGAGATGTTTCACTTCCCCGCGTAAACCCCCACAACAGCTATGAATTCACTGAAGGGTAACACCCCATAACAGGTGCCAGGTTTCCCCATTCGGACATCCTCGGATCAACGCTTTATTGACAACTCCCCGAGGCTTAACGCAGCCTTACACGTCCTTCATCGGCTCAGCATGCCAAGGCATCCACCATGCGCCCTAAATAACGAACACACAACCAACA
>NZ_KV817237.1:0-17547 GCF_001814605.1 Corynebacterium sp. HMSC074C01
TAAACCAGCACCGTGTGCCCCGCAACCGGAGGAACAAAATTCTTGCTTAGGTGGGGCGTGCCATGGCGGAGGGGGAGGTTGGCCACAGGTCGGGTTAATGCCGGCCACGGGGAGGGAAAAGGGTTTGGTTGGGCGAACGGCGGCTGCGGACGGGAGGATGTGAGCCATGGGCCGGAACGGCGGCGTGTGGCGGCTAGAAGCGTTCCGCAAGAATGGTGAGGGGTGGGCGCAGCCGATGAAAGGAGATTACGTTCGGCGGAACAGGTATGAGAAAGCCCCTCAGGGGAGGGGCTTGGCGGCTACATCTCGGTTAGGGAGCGGTCACCTGACCATTCGATGTGGAATGTGCCGTCTCGGTCCACGCGCTTGAAGGTGTGGGCTCCGAAGAAATCGCGCTGGCCCTGGATTAGAGCAGCTGGGAGGCGCTCGGCGCGCAAGCTGTCGTAGTAGGACAGGGAAGAGGCAAACACCGGAACCGGCAGGCCCAGCTGCGTTGCAGCAACAACGACGCGGCGCCACGGGTCGATGAGGTTCTCTAGCTCGCCCTTGAAGTACGGGTCCAGAATCAAGGCAGGCAGGTCGGCATTGTTGTCGTAGGCCTCACGGATGCGGTCGAGGAACTTCGCGCGAATGATGCAGCCACCGCGCCAGATAGTAGCCAAGTCGCGTGGATCCACGTTCCAGCCGAACTCCTCAGAGCCAGCCTTGATCTCATCGAAGCCCTGTGAGTAGGCAATGAGCTTCGCGGCATACAGTGCACGGCGAACGTCTTCGACGAACTCGGCCTTATCCACGTTGAGCTCGGCAATGGTTCCGGAAGGCAGCTGGCCCTCCTGGGCAGCTGCACGCTGAGCAGTAGCAGAAGAGAGCGCACGCGCGAAAACGGATTCCGCAATGCCAGTGATCGGCACGCCTAGTTCGAGGCCGTTAATGGCGGTCCAGCGGCCGGTGCCCTTCTGGCCGGCGGCGTCCACAATGACGTCGACAAGCGGGGCACCCGTCTCCGGATCTTCTTGTGCTAGTACTTCGGCGGTGATCTCAATGAGGTAAGAATCCAGATCACCGGCGTTCCACTCACGGAAGACCTCTGCGATCTCAGCCGGCTCCATGCCTGCGCCATAGCGCAGCAGCTGGTAGGCCTCACCGATAACCTGCATGTCGGCGTACTCGATGCCGTTGTGCACCATCTTGACAAAGTGCCCTGCGCCATCCGGCCCAATGTGGGTCACGCACGGGGTGCCGTCCACTTCAGCGGCGATGGATTCGAGGATCGGGCCCAAGGTCTCCCAGGACTCGGCCGGGCCACCCGGCATGATAGACGGGCCATTGAGCGCGCCTTCCTCGCCGCCGGAAATGCCAGCACCGACGAAGTGACGTCCCTTCGCCGCCACTTCCTTTTCGCGGCGAATAGTGTCCGTGAACAGTGCATTGCCGCCGTCGATAATGATGTCGCCTTCATCCATCGCCTCAGCGAGTTGGTCAATGACGGCGTCGGTAGCCGCGCCAGCCTGCACCATGATGATTGCTTTACGGGGGCGCTCGAGGGAGGCGACGAAATCCTCAACGGTTTCGGACGGGATGAACGCGCCTTCATCACCGTGCTCACTGATGAGCGCGCGAGTCTTTTCCGGGCTGCGGTTGTACACAGCTACGGTATTTCCGTTTCGGGCAAAGTTCCGCGCGAGGTTGGAGCCCATCACAGCAAGCCCCACAACACCAATCTGAGCAAGATCTGTCTTTTCAGAAGTTTGAGTCATGTCCACCATCCTACGTCACCAATATCCACTAACCTGGTGTGGCATGAAACACTCTGAGATCTTTGAAAAGTTCGTTGCGGTATCCCAAACACGCCCGCTTAACGACGAAGAACTGCAGCTCATCAATTCCCACCCGCAGGGACTTGCCGGGCTTATTGGTTTGCGCTTCACGCACATCTCCGCCGATGAGATTCGCTCTGAAGTCGACGTTGTTCCGGATCATCACCAGCCTTGGGGCGTGGCGAATGGTGGACTTTTCTGCACGATTACGGAGTCCACTGCATCTGTCGGCAGCCTCATCCTCGCGGGCAAGCCGGTTGTCGGCGTGAACAACAACACCGACTTCCTTAAGCCAGTAGCCGAAGGCACCGTCACCGCGGTCGCTACGCCTCTGTACAAGGGCCGCCGCACGCAGCTGTGGGAAGTAAAAATCAGCCAGGGCGATGTACTTCTCGCTGCTTCCACGCTGCGCACCATGGTGGTGCAGTAGCCCCTACAACCAATTGTTGCGCCGGAACCACCACCACATTCCGGCCACGACCAAGATCATGAGGCCAATTGCCCCGTAGTAGCCCCAGGGAAAATGAAGCTCCGGCATGACGTCAAAGTTCATACCGTAGATACCCGCCACGAGCGTTGGAGCGGCCCACATGCCAACCACCGCGGAGATCGTGCGCATGTCGGAGTTTTGCTGCATGCTGATTTTGGCCACGGAGGCGTCGATAAGCGAGGTTAAACGCTCGTCGAAGCCCGCCACGTGGTCTTGCACCACAAGTTGGTGGTCGTTGACGTCCCGGATATAGGAGCGAATCGTCTTCGGAATGAGATCCTTGTGGTCTGCGACCATCGCGCGCAACGCCGGGGAAAGCGGCACGATGGCGTGCTTCATCTCCAGAATCTCACGCTTAAACATGTAGATACGGTCAATGTTGGGCAGCGAATTCGGAGTGAAGATTTCTTCTTCTAGTTCGTCGACCTCGATGGCGATGAGGCGGCAGATCTCCGAATAGCGGTCCACCATCATGTCCAGAATCTTCCACGCCAGCGAAATAGGGCCCTGCTCAACTAGGTCCTGTTCATCTTGAATTACGTAGGCCAAGTTGGGCAGCTTCGCTGAGTGGCGGACCGTGATGATGAATGTGTCGCCGATGATCATCTGAATTTCACCAGTGGAGATGATCTGGCGTTTATCGGCAACCTCATCGTGGTCTCGGTAGTTCACCGACCGGGCCACCACGAAGAGCTGGTCATCGTACCGCTCCAGCTTGGGGCGCTGGTGCGCCTGGACGACGTCCTCGACGATGAGCTCGTGGATGCGAAATTCGGCCGCTACCTTAGTCATCTGGGATTCGAGCGGCTCGTACAGGCCTACCCACACGAAGCCGCGGCCGTATTCTTCCACGGCTTGCAGCGCGCTGTGCGGGGTGAACTCACCGGGCAGCGCCTCGCCGTCGATGAACACTCGGCAGTGCTCAATGGCGCGCTCGACAGGCACGGAAAAACTCGGCGAACTATTGTCCGAAGTGTTTTTCTTGCGTGGCTTGAATGGTGACGGTACAGATGGCATCGTGTCTCAGCCTCCTTCGCTTCGTATAGGCGTTTTATAAGAGCGGCTAAATCTTACACCTCTAAAGGCCTATACTCGTTGTCATGCCTACCTGGAAAGAAGTAACTGCAGCGAATCCCGCCCATTCCCACAACTTTGCACGGAAATGGAAGACGCTACGGGCCCAGGGCAAGGATATCGACGGGGAAGCCCGGCTTATCGACGCCATGAGTGAACGCCACTCCCGCGTCCTCGACGCCGGCTGTGGTTCCGGACGTCTCGGCGGCGAGTTGGCAAACGCGGGCATACGGTGTTGGGCGTGGACGTCGACCCCATCCTGATCGAGCACGCGGTGAACGATTATCCGGAGGCCCGCTGGGAGGTAGGTGATCTTTCCGAGGAGGAAATCCCGGAGGATAACTTCGACATCGCCGTGGCTGCGGGCAACGTCATGACTTTCATCGCTACCGAAGGGCGTGAGGCGGCCCTGCGCAACGTGTTCAACGCGCTACGCCCCGGCGGCCGCTTCGTCGTTGGTTTTGGTGAAGGCCGCGGTTGGGGGTTTGAGGACTTCCTCGACCTCGCTCGCTCAGTGGGTTATCGGGTCGACTTCATCTTTGCATCCTGGGACATGAAGGTCTTTAAGGAGAATTCCACCTTCATGGTGGCCGTGCTTACCCGCCCAGGCGCAGACCTGTTGGGCTAACTGTGTGCCTCCGCGGCGAGGCGTCGGAGGCGGTGGCCGTGGTCAATGGGGCCGTGTCCGTGCCCGACGTGGAGCGCGTCCGCATGCTCGATTGCCTCGTGGAGCCATTCAGTGGCCCATACCAGTGCTTCGTCGAGGGATTCCCCCGCGCCTAAACGCGCCGCTAGGGCTGAGGACAGGGAACAGCCGGTGCCATGCGTGTTCTTCGTGTCAATACGCGGGCAGGGCACGCGTGTGATATCGCCGGAGGGGCTTACGGTCGCGTTATCGGCCTCGGCACCATCGAGGTGTCCGCCCTTGACTACGACCCAGGTGTCGTTCTCGTGGGCCCACTTGGTTGCGACATAGAGTGCATCATCAAAAGAGCGCGGTTCCGCTACGTCCGCGAGGACCGCAAGCTCCGGCAGATTGGGTGTGACCACGGTCGCGCGGCGAGCCAGCTCACGTACGGCGCGCTCCGCCTCCTGCTCAAGCAGACGGTCACCGCTGGAGGCGACCATAACCGGATCGCATACCACCGGCACACCCGCGGGGAGGGAAGCGATGAAGTCGCACACCGTTTCGGTGATAGCGACGGAGCCCAGCATGCCGATCTTGACGGCGTCGATAGTCACGTCGTCCTTGACACTTGCCAGCTGATCACGCAGAAAGTCCACCGGTGGGGTGTGGATAGCGCGCACGCCCTGCGTATTCTGCGCCACCAGGGCGGTCACCACGGCCATGCCGTAGGCCCCAGCGGCTGCAAAGGACTTGAGGTCGGCGTGAATACCAGCGCCACCCGTGGGATCGGTGCCGGCGATGCTGAGGACGCGGGGCAGCGCAGGTTGGCGCACTGTTTTCTCCTTAATCTAGGCTTTTCTTCCGTCTACCGTACATGGGTAAAGAAAAACGTCTACCGTACATGGGTAAAGAAAAAGGAGAGAGGATAATTCCTCTCTCCTTTCAAGACGCGTAAGACCTAGTGGAGGTCGCGGTCAATCACGTTGCGAGCAACGCGCTGCTGCTGGGTGATTTCCAGGTTTCCGCGGTCTCGCGAGAAGGCGTTGAGAATCCAGTGCAGCGCCACGAGGGTACGGCTGCGGAAGCCAACGATGTAGAAGATGTGCAGACCGAGCCAGGAGATCCAGGCCGGGAAGCCAGCGAACTCGGTCTTGCCCAGCTTGACTACTGCGTTGAAGCGGGAAATGACGGCCATGGAGCCCTTGTCGAAGTACTCAAACGGCTCGGCCTCGTTAGCAGTGGACTCCTCATCAATCTTGGCTTCGATGAGCTTGCCCACGTGGTTGCCGCCCTGGATAGCCACCTGGGCAACACCCGGAAGGCGGTTGAGGGAAATCATGTCGCCGACGATGTAGACGTTCTTGTACTCACCAACCGTGAGATCCTCGTTAACGGAGACGCGGCCGGCACGGTCCGCCTCCACGCCTGCCTGGTCGGCGATAAGCTTGCCCAGCGGGGAAGCAGCGACACCTGCGGACCAGATCTTGGTCGCGGCCTCGATGGTGACCTCTTCCTCGGTCTTCATGTTCTTGTAGGTGACGGCGTCAGCGTTAACGTCGGTCACCATGGCGTTGAGGCGCACGTCAACGCCCAGCTTCTCCAGGGTGCGCTGTGCCTTGCGGCCGAGGCGCTTGCCAAACGGAGGAAGGACTTGCGGGGCACCATCCAGAAGGTAAATCTTGGCGGAGGAGGAACCAAAGTTGGAGTAGGTGCCAGCAAAAGTGCGCTGTGCCAGCTCAGCGATCTGGCCGGTGAGCTCAACGCCAGTCGGACCAGCGCCGACGATGACGAAGGTCAGCAGCTTCTCACGCTTGGCAGGATCCTCTTCCAACTCAGCCTTCTCGAAGGCCGAGATGATGCGGGAGCGGATCTCCAAGGCGTCGTCAAGCGTCTTCATACCCGGGGCATACTCGGCGAAGTGGTCGTTGCCGAAGTAGGACTGGCCAGCACCCGCTGCCACGATGAGGGAGTCGTAGCCGTAGGTGCGAACCGAGCCATCGAGCTCCGCGGTGACGGTTTGATCCTTGATATTGACGTCGGTGACCTCACCGTTGACAAAGTTGACGTTGTCCTGGTGACGCAAGATCTGACGCGTAGACGGAGCGATTTCACCAGCGGAAATGACGCCGGTGGCTACCTGGTACAGCATCGGCTGGAAGAGGTGGTGGTTCTTCTTGTCGATGAGGGTGATCTCAACATCCGCGTCCTTGAGCTTCTTAACGGCGTTGATGCCGCCGAAGCCGGCACCGATAACAACGACGTGGTGGCGGCCGTTACTAGGACGGTGGGGAGTTTGCGCCATGGTGATTGAATACCTTCCTGAAGAAAGCTTGATTATTTTACCCGAGTAAGTCTAAACCTTTCTAGCGGTACATGCATACTTTATGGGCTATTAACTGGCTTTTTGGGCCGCGCCTCCACCCGTGGTGGTCTCGTTGGCTTTAGTCTGGGAAGACACATGTGTGCGATGAGGAAGGCTGTTTAGAGCGTGTATTCCCACTTGGCTTCGATTGACGCTGCGGCGTGGCCGGGCGTGGCCACCGTTCCTTCACCACGCCTGTTGCGTTTCAAAAGCGACCGGGCGGAGGCGGAGTTTGCGCAGGCGTGTTCCAAGGCTGGGGTCGAATTGGAAGGCGAAGACCCAGATGTTGCCGTGCTTCACGACGCCCTCTTCTCCCGCATCGCCGATTCAGGCTGGCTGGGCCTGGCCGAGTCTTATATGGCAGGGGAGTGGACGACTCCCGATTCCGAGCGTCTCGTCAAGGTTCTCCTTCGGCTGTTGGGGGTGGGGTACCGGCCGAAGGCGAAGGAACTGGCGGTGGAAGCTTCGAGCCCCGGCGAGCTGCCTCTTGATGTGGTGAAGCTGTATGCGGGTGATTCCCTGAGCAATTCAGGTGGCATCTTTGCTAGCGGTGTTCCCACAACGGTGCGTGAAGCGGTGCGCAGCTATAGCGCGCGGGTGGGGAGTAAAGAACCCAAAGAGCACTTCGTGGACGTCACAACCGTGACTGAGCCGACGCACACGGATCGTGAGGACTTGGGTGATGCACAGCGCCGCGCTGCACAGTGGCTTCTCGATGCCACCCGCACCGGTGCCGGAACACACCTTCTGGTTTATCCGGCGACTGGCCTGCAGGTAGCAGTTCAAGCAGTAGCCCGGCGCGCTACAGTCGACGTGCTCACGGGGGATGCTGAGCAACAGGCGCTGTTCGACGAACAACTACTTCTTGAAGGAGCCGCTGATTCTGTCCATGTGCAGGGGATCGAGACGGCGTTGCCCAATCCGAAGCAATGGCGTGGGCGCTATGACGCGATAGTGAGCGTGGAGAAGTTGGAAACGTTGTCGCCTCCGGAACGTAGGCGCTTTGTGGAGATGCTGGACCGTTCGCTAGTAAGTGGTGGGCGAGTGGCCTTGGGATCGCTCTTTGCTACCGACGCGATGACCCCGGCCGCCCGGTCCGCGATTCAGGTTCTGCGAGCTTATATCTGGCCGGGTCTGGAATACCCGACGCTGGAGGAGACCCACCGACTCTTC
The DNA here is from genome assembly GCF_001814605.1 of Corynebacterium sp. HMSC074C01. Lineage (NCBI taxonomy): Bacteria > Bacillati > Actinomycetota > Actinomycetes > Mycobacteriales > Corynebacteriaceae > Corynebacterium > Corynebacterium sp. HMSC074C01. The sequence continues at coordinate 7,545 of NZ_KV817237.1, forward strand.
GATAGGCGTTCCACCCTGCGTATCATCGCTCAGACCCACACGGGAAGCCATTACCTGGAAACGCTTCGCTACCAGCGCAGCTTCTTCGATGGGCGGCACCGCGAAGCGGCCGCAGCGGGCTTCGACCAGGTCTTCCGCCGCCTCTGGACTTTCCAGTTCGCGCTCCGTGAGGCGCTGCTCACCTTAGGGATGCTGGATGCGGTGCACGTGGTGGCGACGCACCGCAACCGCGGGGGCCGCCGCTAGCGGTCTACACTGGGCGGCGCCAGAAGCACAACCACTTTGCGGCCCGGAGGGAAAGAACATGGCAGACCGCACAGGAATTATCGCGCACCGAGGGTATAACGGGTGGTTCCCGGAGAACACGTATCGTGCCTTCGAGGAGGCTCTCAAGCTTGATGTGGCCGGTGTGGAGTGCGACGTCAACCTGACCAAAGACGGGGAGGTTGTGGTTATCCACGACCAGACTGTGGATAGGACGTCGGATGGCACCGGCTCTGTCGGTGACATGACACTGGATGAGCTGCGCACACTCAACTTTGGTACCGACGAGGATTCCCAACGCATTCTGCTTCTCGACGAACTGGTGGACCTCATCGAGTCATACCCCGGAAAGCAGCTGCTTATCGAAACGAAGCACCCGTCTCCTTTCGGGGCGCGACTCGAAGAATCGGTGGCCGAAGTCCTACGCAATCGACATCTCGATGCCGATCCACGGTTCAGTCTGATTTCCTTTAACCCTGAAGCAATTACGCGATTCCGAAACCTATTGCCATCCCTGCGCTCCTTTCTTCTCTTGGAACCGGATGCGGGACTACCAGACTCCCTTGAGGGTGCTTCGGGCTTCGGGCCCTCCATTCGCCAGGCACGGAGTGAAGCCGACTTCTTTGGTGACACTGATTGCCCGTCTTACGTGTGGACGGTGAACTTGCCCAAGGACATGGCGTGGTGCCGCGATAACGGGGTAGAGCTCATGGCAACCGACCTGCCGGAGCTGGCTCTGGAAGTGCTTTCGCGCAGCTAATTAGCGTTGAGTCAGGTCTGCATTGGTTACGCTCATGAGTCTAAAAGGTCTAGCTATAAAAGTGGTGGCGTCGCTCTTTTAGCGACGTGTGACCGGAGGTTTATAACCGTCACATTTGTGATGTACTGCACGCTTATAAGGGGCTTTTGCAGGCTACACCCCTGAAGTTTGTCGGTTGTTTGTCCGGCCAAAACTTTTCGTCAACTTTCTGTTAACCGTCTTGGTCTAGCTTTCTCTGCATGGCAATATCCAACCCGGGAAACGGGCACATGACTGCGATCCCCGCAGTCACCGAGAAGCCGGTCGTCTCCGAGGAGTACGCGCGTCACCCACGCAAGCAAAAGCTCGACTGGAGACAGATCGGCCTCGCGGCATTGCTCATTGGCCCGAACCTTCTCCTTCTCATTGTTTTCACCTATCGACCACTGGTCGATAACATCCGCATCTCTTTCTTTAACTGGAATATTTCTTCGCCGACGATGACTTTCGTCGGCCTGCAGAACTACATTGACTGGTTCCAGGCGCCAGACACTGGGCGCGTCGTGTTCAACACTGTCGTTTTCACTTTCTTCGCGGTGGCCGGTTCAATGGTTCTGGGGCTAGCGCTGGCATTGTTGCTGGACCAAAAGCTGTTTGGTCGCGCGGCGGTGCGCTCGATGGTCTTTGCTCCCTACGTCATCGCTGGCGCGGCGATTGGCGTTGCCTTCCAGTTCGTCTTCGATCCTAACTACGGCCTCATCCAGTACTTCTTGGGCCTCATCGGGGTCGATGTGCCGAACTTCTACCAGCAGCAGAACTGGGCATTGTTCATGATTACGGTGACCTACGTGTGGAAGAACGTGGGCTACGTTTTCGTCATCTATCTTGCTGCCTTGCAGGGGCGCCGGCGCGACCTCGATGAGGCCTCCGAGATTGACGGCACCCCGGCGGTGCGACATTTCTTCCGCGTGGTCTTGCCACAGCTTCGCGGCACCACGTTTTTCCTGTTAATCACGGTGCTGCTCAATTCCTTCCAGGTCTTCGACATCATCAACGCGATGACCGGCGGTGGACCGTTTGGTTACGGAACCTCCACGATGGTTTTCCAGGTGTACCAAGAGACATTCATCAACAACCGTGCCGGCTATGGCGCTGCCGTGGCCACCATCATGTTCCTCTTCGTGCTTGTCATTACGGTGCTGCAGATCAAGTTGCAGGAAAGGATGGATAAGTAGATGTCCGAAAAACGCGCAATTCCAGCTTCCATCAAGGTAGGGCTCCCGCAAGCAAAAGGAGAGCTGCCACCGGTTCCTGGTTCGCAGTCCCTTGCAGCACCAGTCATCACCGAGGCCCAGCGCAAGCGTAAAGGCGAGCCGGTTGATCACGGTCATCCAGCAACGAAGGTCGTCGGCTACATTGCCTTGGTACTGACAGTGCTGATGATTATGGTGCCGCTGTACTTCATCTTCATCACCAGCTTTAAGTCTTTCCAGGATGTGTACTCGGACCCGATTTCCTTCTGGCCTAATCCTTTCAAGGCAGAAAACTATTCCTATGTCTGGCAGACCTCTGGATTCTCGAGCTACCTGAAAAACTCCATCATCATCACGCTGATTCTCACGGTGGTGGAGGTAATCCTCGGAGTTCTGACTGCCTATGCCTTCGCATTCATTCGCTTCCCCGGCCGGAATCTGCTGTTCTTACTCATCATCGCCTCGCTGATGGTGCCCAACCAGATCACCATTATTTCCAATTACTCGTTGGTTGCGTCATGGGGTTGGAGAGACACCTACGCTGGAGTCATCATCCCGTTGGCGGGCGTGGCGTTCGGTGCCTTCCTCATGCGCAATCACTTCCAATCATTGCCGCCGGAGATTCTCGAGGCCGCGCGCATGGACGGGGCAGGATTCTTCACCACCTTGTTCCGGGTGGTCTTGCCCATGTCGTGGCCAACGCTGTCTGCGTTCGTCCTGATCACCGTGGTCAATGAGTGGAACCAATACCTGTGGCCCTTCCTGATTACGGATACTCCGGCTGCAGCCACCCTTCCGGTGGGCCTGACCCGCTTGCAGGATGCGGAAGGCGTGACCAACTGGGCGCCGGTGATGGCCGGCACCGTGCTAACAACCCTGCCCATGATCATCATCTTCCTCATACTCCAGAAGCCGATGATTAAGGGCCTGACTGCTGGAGCAGTCAAGGGCTAGCCTGCCTGCTATCCCGACGCCCAACTCGAACAAGACCCCCAATTCTTCACTTCTCAAGGAGAACCTCCCCATGTCTCATAAGATTTCTACTCGCATCGTTGCCGCCTGCGCGGCACTTCTCACCACCGTGTCCTTGACCGCCTGTGCAGGCGGTTCGACCACCGCAGGGAACGACTTTAAGGACGGCGGCGATGCCAACACCATCACCTTCTGGTCCAATCACCCGGGCTCCTCTCGTGACATAGAACAAGAGCTCATTGATGAATTCGAGAAGGAGAACCCAGATCTGAAGGTCGAACTGGTCACCGCAGGCTCTAACTACGAGGAAGTTGCACAGCGCTTTAACGCTGCCCTCGCAGGTGGCGACCTTCCCGACGTCCTCGTTGCTTCTGACGTCACGTGGTTCAACTTCGCACTGAATGAAGCCACGACGCCCCTCGATGAGCTGTGGGAGATGAACGACATTGACTATGAGAGCTACGTCGACACCCTGCGCGAAGACTACAAGTACAATGACAAGCACTATGGCGTTCCGTACTCCCGCTCCACGAACCTGATGTACTGGAACACCGATGACCTCAAGGCAGCAGGACTTCCTACCGACCGTGGCCCGAAGGACTGGGAAGAATTCGACGAGTGGGCCACCAAGATCAAGGACAAGCTCGACAAGCCGGCCATCACTGTTCCGGATGGTTCCAATTACCTCGACTGGTACTTCCATGGCATGATTTGGGCCTTCGGCGGCTCTTACTCTGATGAGTGGGATCCGAACTTTACGTCGAAGGAGTCCATCGAGGCTGGTAAGTTCCTGCAGGACCAGGTCAAGGCCGGTCACATCGAAATCTCCACCGACCCGACCGTCGCCTTTGGCTCCGGCAAGGCCTCTGGACTTCTGGAGTCAACCGGCTCCCTGGGCGGCCTGAAGGAGACGGCGACGATTCCATTCATCACCACCTACCTGCCGGGCCCTGGTCCTTCGGCAGCCACCGGTGGTGCTGGTCTGGCTGTGCCGGCTGGAATTTCTGATGAGCGCAAGGCTAACGCGGTCAAGTTCATTGACTTCCTGACGAACACCGAGAACACCATCAAGTTCTCCCAGAAGACGGGCTACATGCCGGTGCGCAAGGACGCCCTGGATGATCCGGAGGAGAAGAAGTTCTTGGAGGAGAATCCGAACGCCCAGACGGCTATCGAACAGCTCAACGAGAACACCCAGCCGCAGGATTACGCTCGCGTATTCGTGCCGGGCGGTGGACAGCGCATCGGTGGAGTTCTTGACCGCATCACTGTGGGCAATGAGGACGTGGAGACCGCATTCGGTGACCTGCAGAAGGAGACCCAGAGCGTTATCGACCGCGACATCACCCCGAAGCTCAAGTAACACTTCGGATCGTTTGAAAGGACACCATGGCTACTGTTGAATTCCGTCAAGCTTCCAGGATTTATGATCCGAAGAAGCCGCCGGCGGTCAGCCGCATTAACCTCGATATCAAGGATGGCGAGTTCTTGGTGCTCGTTGGCCCTTCGGGCTGCGGTAAATCTACGACATTGCGCATGCTCGCTGGCCTTGAGCCAATCGACGAAGGCCAGATCTTCATCGACGGGGCCGACGTTACCGAGACCCGCTCGCGGGACCGCGATGTAGCCATGGTGTTCCAGTCCTATGCGCTATACCCCAACATGACAGCGCGTCAGAACATGGCGTTTGCCTTGCAAAACGCCAAAGTGGACAAGGCAACCATCGAAGAGCGCGTGAGTTTTGCCGCGAAAATGCTGGAGCTGGAGGAGCTAATCGATCGCAAACCCTCCGCAATGTCGGGTGGCCAGCGCCAGCGTGTGGCCATGGGTCGCGCTATCGTGCGCCAGCCCAAGGTCTTTCTTATGGATGAGCCCCTTTCCAATCTGGATGCGAAGCTCCGCGTATCCACGCGTGCGCAGATCCTTCAACTGCAGCGCGAGCTCAACACCACCACGGTCTATGTCACTCACGACCAAACTGAGGCAATGACCATGGGGGATCGCGTGTGTGTCCTCAAACAAGGCATTATTCAGCAAGTCGCCCCGCCTAAAACACTGTATGAGAACCCCGGTAATTCCTTCGTCGCGACGTTCATCGGTTCGCCGGCTATGACTCTCATCGACAACGTCCCCTTCGTTGACGGTCGCGTCGTCAGCGGCAAAGACCATGCGCTGGACTATTACATGCCACAAGAGCAGGCCGTGAAGGTGGGGGCGGATCACGTCCTAGTTGGTGTGCGCCCAGAGAATTGGGACATCGTTGGCGTCAACCAGCCAGGTGAACAGTATGGTATACCGGTTCGGGTCGATATCGTGGAGCACTTAGGCTCCGAGCTGTATGTCTATGGTGGCCGCGAAGAGTCGGCCAGTGACGGAACCGTGGTCCGCGGTGACCGCATCACGGTGAAGGTGCCGCGCGGCATTGACGTGCACCAGGGCGACACGATCTACCTGCGCCCGATGAAGGGCGGGTGCGTGTTTTTCGCCCCCGACACCGAGATCAATTACGACTATCTCTAACCCGGTTCCACCACATCTGTTGCGCCGGTGGCAGAGCTCCCGACGAGGAGTATTGCCACCGGCGCGTTGCTTATGGAGTGACGACCGGACGGGAGGCCCGCTCCAACAACACTGCGATTGATTCATAGGTCCGCCCGGAGATCATCTCCAGGCCCATCTCGCAGGTGCGGTTATCGGAGACGAAGGCATCGAAATGCTCCGCGTCGAGAGAAGCACGCTCCTCGCGCGTGGCGGACTCAACGAGCTCGGGGTGCAGCATGACGCGGTCACCGGCGGAGCCACAGCACATCGCGCCCTCCGGGACCTTGGCTGTGCCGCAGAGGTTCGCCAGATCAACCAGGGCCTGGCTCATGCCCATGTGATCCGTCGAGCAGGTTGGGTGTACGGCGATGCTGCCCATGTTTTTCACGATGGGCAGGTGCGGCGCGATCTCATCACGAAGCCATTCCACGACATCGAGGATGCGCAGATCCTCCCACAACTTGCGGTCGGCAGGGGAGAGCACCTCAGGAACGGAATCAAGCAACCCGTGGGTGCAGCTGGCAGCATCGACCACGATGGGCAGCTGGCCGTGCTCCGACCAGTGCCAGAGATCGCGGACAATCTTTTGTGCCTGGTACTCAAACCCTTCCTTGTAGCCCTTGGAGGACCAAGGTGTGCCACAGCAATCGCCCGCGACATCCTCGGGGATCCACACCGGCTGGCCGGCACGGCGTCCTAGTTCCACGATGGCACGCGGGAGGTCTACCGAATCCTCAGCCGCGCCGGCTGGGCGGCCGAAAATACGGTTGATGCAGGCCGGGAAGTAAAGTGCGCCAGCGCCCTCGCGCGGGGTTTCCGGCAGACGCGATGCGGCCTGCGGTAGCGGTCCCGGGACGGTGGGCAGCAAATCGGGAGCTACCACGTTACGTGCCATGTTGGCGCCCAGTTCGAGGGGCTTGTGGGGAATCTTGTTGGCGGAGATGATGCCGGCGCGGGCAAGCTTTTCCACAAGTTCCCAACGCTGCGCCGTCGTAAGCGCCACCTTCTCACGAGCCGGGGTGGCTTGCTGAGCGCGCAGCTGCTTCATGACCGCACCGGTGTCGATGCTAATCGGGCAGGGGATAGAGCAGGTGCCGTCGGCGGCGCACATGTCGACGGCGTCGTACTGGTACTCCTTGTGTAGTTGTGCCAAGACCTCTGAGCCTTCTTGCTGCCGGGCCATCTCGCGGCGCAAGACGATGCGCTGGCGCGGGGTCACCGTGGCGTGGCGGGAGGGGCAGACGGGCTCACAGAAGCCGCATTCCACACAGGGGTTGATTTCAGTTTCGACCTTGGGGAAGGACTTGAAGTTGCGCAGGTGGATGGTCTGGTCGCGCGTGAGCTTTACGTTTGGTGCGAGGATGCCCTTGGGATCGATCATGTTCTTGACTTCCCAGAAGAGCTCGAAGGCCTCCGTGCCCCACTCGTGCTCCAAGAAAGGAGCCATGTTCACGCCTGTGCCGTGCTCGGCCTTCATTGAGCCCTGGTACTTATCAATGACCAGTTCGGCCAAATCATCCAAGAACGCGGCATAGGACTCGCGCTCCTCCTCGACGTCGAAGCGCGGGGTGAAGAAGAAGTGCAGGTTGCCAAAAGCAGCGTGACCCATGACGGATTCCGGGTAACCATACTTTGCTTGCAGGTCCAACAGATCCGCTGCGGCCTCGCCGACCTGTGACGGCGGAAAGCAGACATCCTCGGTGATGTATGCGGTGCCGTTCGGGCGATCCGCGCCCAGCAGGCCGTAGAGGCCGTTGCGCAGTTCCCACGCTCCGCGCATACCTTCCGCGGTGGTGAGGAATTCGAGGGGGCGGAGTAGTGGGGCGTCGGCAAGCACGGTGCGTAGGCGATCCATGGCCTTGTCCAAGTCAGCCTCATCGCTACCGCCGACCTCGACGAGGAGCGCTGCGGCGTCATCATCAAGGTTGCGCCAGGACTCCGGCGCGTGCGCATAATGCTCGGCAGAACGGCGCATCACCGGGGCGACTAGGAGCTCACAGGCCTCCGCACCAGTCTCCATGATGGGGTGCACGTAGTTTGCGGCATCGCGGAGGTTGGGCAACTCGACCCAGGTCGTAGCCTTCACGCGCGGAAGCTTCACCGTGCGGATGACGGACTCCGTGATAGCACCGAAGATGCCCTCGGAGCCGATGAGCAGGCGCTTGAGAATGTGCACGGGTTCGTCTTCATCGAGGAAGGCATCAATTCGCAGGCCATTGGTGTTGCGGATGGAGAACTTGGTCCGCAGGAACTTGACCATGTCGGTGTTGGCGCGCAGCTTATCGCGGAAGGCTAGTAGATCGGCGTGGAGCTTCGGCTCTTGCTTGCGGAAGGCCTCGTCCCCACGGGACGTATCCACGATGGTGCCGGATGGCAAGACGAAGATGAGCTCTTCGATGCTGTGGTAGCTATCGCGCTCCAAAGAGCAGCGCATGCCGCCGGAGTTATCGGCCAGCACGCCACCGATGGTGCACACGGACGTGGAACCCGGGTCCGGCCCCAGCATGAAGCCGTGGCGGGAGAGCACTGCCTGAGCATCGCCCAAGATGACGCCGGGGCGCGACCACAGCTTGCGGCCTTCTTCGCGCACTTCCATGCCGCCGAAGTGGATTTTGACATCGACGAGGATGTCATCGCCCATGGCCTGGCCGTTCAGCGACGTTCCTGCTGCGCGGAAGGTCATGTGGCGATCGTGAGTATCGCAGTACTTCATCAGCGCAGCGAGGTCCGCGGCGTTGCGAGGGGAGACCACGATGTTCGGGATGGAGCGGTAGGGGCCGGCATCGGAGGAGAAGCGCACGAGGTCACTGAGGCGTCCGTGCACGTTCTCTTGACCGACGATGGCTTCCATGTCTGCAACGAGGTCGGCGGGGGAGCCGTTCTTGTAACGTGCGGGGACGGCGTCGGCCTGGCTCGTGGTGCCGGATGGGCGGGAGAAACGAGAGGAATCTGGGCTTAATAGCTTGGACATATTTCTAATCTATCGCTTGACAGTAAATCTCGACCAAACCGGGTACGTGAGGTTCATCATATGGGATACTCAATTCATATAGTGAGACATATTCTGGAAAGGAAACACCATGACGAACCCGCGTGCAGAAGGGGAGACCGGCGAGAAACTCGCCGTCTACATCTTTCCCATCGTTATCATTGCCTGCGCCACTGTCGCGTTTTTGAGCCCCAGCACCTTTGAACCGGTGGGGAAATACACCTCGCAATTGCTCATGGTCATCATGTTTTCTATGGGCCTGACCTTGACTATCCCGGACCTGGCCCTGGTGGCGAAGCGTCCGTTGCCCATCTTCTTGGGCGTTATCTGTCAATTTGCCATCATGCCGACGAGCGCCGTGCTCGTGGCTAAAGTGCTGGGGCTTTCCGACGCCGCCACTGTCGGCCTCATCCTCCTCGGGTCTGTGCCCGGCGGTACGGCCTCCAACGTGATGGCCTACCTGGCCAAGGGCGATGTGGCGCTGTCGGTGGCGATGACTTCGGTCTCCACACTGGTTTCGCCGATCATGACACCACTGCTCATGCTGTGGTTGGCGGGGAAAACCGCAGAGGTCGATGGTGCCGGCATGATGTGGTCGCTGGTACAGACCGTCCTCATCCCGGTAGGTCTGGGTCTGTTGCTGCGCGTGATTGCCAGCAAAGCTGTGGACATGGTTCTGCCGGCCTTGCCGTGGGTGGCTATCGTCGGCATCGGCGGCGTGGTTACAGCAGTGGTGTCGAAATCCCAGGACAAGCTGGTCACCGTTGGTCTCGTAGTGTTTATCGGCGTGGCTATCCAGAACCTCATCGGATTTCTCTTTGGCTACTACATGGCCAAGCTAGCCCGCCAGCGCGAGGCGGCGGCGCGCACTACGGCAATTGAGGTGGCGACCCAGAACTCGGGGCTTGCTTCGGCATTGGCCTTGCAGTTCTTTAGCCCGGAGGCTGCGCTGCCGGGTGTGGTCGCTGCGGTGTGGGCCAACGTCACTGGTGCAGTCTTCTCCGCCATCGTGCGTCGCAAGCCCATCGACGACGCGGTGGAATCCGGTAAAATGGCCGTTTCTGTGTAACAGGATTCCCATCCGGGCAAGTAACTCCGAATATGTGGTTGGCACATGTTTGCCGGCCACCCTTTCTATTTGTGCAGACCTGGAAGTGCATTCACGCAGGTGGTCGTCGTCGAGCGCTCAGGCAGTGCTTTGCGACGACCAGGGCGGAATCAAGCGGTGGATGCGCCACGCTTGAA
>NZ_KV817238.1:0-38504 GCF_001814605.1 Corynebacterium sp. HMSC074C01
ATAGCTAACCCCCGACGTGTCTACTTTCCGGGGGCCAGGCCCGTTGGTGGGGTTTAGCGTATGTGGCCTTTGCGACTAGGTCTGCACTTATGGACATGCACAAACACATTAGCCGAGCTTCAAGATTCCGGAGCATATAGCCATTCAGTTGGAGGAGTGATCCGTTCGATCAAAGGCTCATGCAGTCGAGAAAATGCTCCTTGCACCGCGCCTTGAGCGCATCGGCTTATTGATATCCTTCATATCAGTGCTTTGGTAGGAAAGTAGGGAGTACGCGATGCGGTTTACCCAAACGTCGGCTACGTTCTCTCATTCCTACAACGCTGCCTTCCTCAGGGACCTGAAGTCTGTGCGCTTCAGTACACAGAATGGTAATCCTTCCTCTTCCAGGCTTCTCGATGCATTTTGTCGAAGGGGCCTATACCGCAGGTACGTGATGGGCGTGGCGGCTTACTGTTCTTAGTCATTATGGTTGTGGCCTCGGCCTGCATCTTCCTCTTTGCTTTTCTGCTCAATGGCTTTGAAATCTCTTGGTTGCTTGCGTTCCTTGTTGGCTCGTTGTTGTGTTATCACTGTTTCGTCGTGGCGCGCCAGTGGGTGTTCGCCCGTCGAATTAGCGTCGCCTGGAACAATGGTTGGATTGACTTCTACCCTGTGCTCTTGGGCAGTTTCTTCTGTAGTGAAGGGCACCCCCGAACAGGAAAGAATCACTACCTGTATGCGACGAAGGGTCTTGTTCTCGCGCCAAATGGAGATTCCCATTGCATCGAAGTGCGCGTCGAAGGAATTAGCCCTCACCGGATGAGTATGCAGGGCGTAGCCCTGGCCCGGGATGCCGAAAGGATTCGTCTTGACGTCATGCGCAACAACGGTTGGACCTTTTGGGCAGTCGTCCGTGGTATGCCATTGGAGCACGGAAGCGTAGAGCATGGACTTAGCTCTTCGCAGGTGGCTGCGGGATTAGAGTGCGTGCGTGGTGAGTGGCGTTTGGGTAAGGTTGCCTGGCCTCCGAATAGTGTGTAGTCGCCGAACTGGGACCGTAGGTTGTGGGGCACTTCACTAGCAGTTGGTTCGTATTGCCGTTTCTGGGGCCGTGACCTGTAGACTGGTTCGGTACATACGGACACGTCTACCGCAGAAAGTGCATGGCTTTAATGTCTGAATCCAACTCCCGTAACCACGGCCGTGGCCGCGAAGGTTCCGCAGAAGGCAACCGTGGGCACTACGGCTCTGGGGGCCGAAAGTTTGAGAAGCACGGCGGCGCAGCGGGGCGTCGAGAAGAGCGTCGCGGTGATTTTCGTGACGACCGCCGAGGTGGCCGCGCAGGCGCTAAACCTCGCCGCAACGACCGCAATGGGCATGGCGGCAAAAACAAGGTCTCGCATCCACAGCGTTCAGGCTACCGTGAGGAGCGCATCAATCGTCGTATGACAGATCCAGATCTGCCATCTGATATCGACATTACGGATCTCGATCCTTCGGTACTTCAGGATCTTTCGTCGCTCTCCAAGGAAAACTCCGAAGCCGTTGCTAAACACCTCATCATGGCGGCAACGTGGCTTGAGGACGACTCCCAACTGTCGCTACGCCATGCACGTGCTGCCAAGGACCGTGCCGGCCGGGTATCAGTCGTCCGTGAGATGAACGGAATCGCTGCATACAGGGCGGGAGAGTGGAAGGAAGCTCTTGCTGAGCTGCGAGCAGCGCGTCGCATTTCCGGTGGCCCTGGGCTGCTCGCCGTCATGGCTGATTGCGAGCGAGGCCTCGGGCGCCCAGAAAAGGCTGTTGATTTGTGGCGCGGCGAGGAGGCTAAGGAACTCGCGCCGGAGGACGCGGTCGAGTTGGCTATTGTTGCTGCAGGGGCGCGATTGGACATGGGGCAGGCAGATTCCGCCGTAGTTACCATCCAACGCGCGAAGCCTTCTAAGGATTCCACGGGATTCTCGGCATGCCGCCTTTCCTACGCCTACGCCAATGCGTTGTTGGAGGCTGGCCGCAAGGAAGAGGCCCGGGAGTGGTTCCAGCATGCGGTTGACATCGACGAAGGAGACTGGACCGACGCTGCAGAGCGTCTGGCCGAGTGCAAATAATGAGTATTCTCAAAACCCATGATTCATTGCTCCTCGATCTCGACGGAACAGTATGGGAGGGAGGACAGGCTCTCCAGTGCGTCGTTGACGTGGTCAATTCGTGCGGTATTCCTGCAGTTTATGTCACGAACAATGCATCCCGAAGCCCGCAAACCGTAGCCGGTATGCTCGGCGAGATCGGCTTGGAGACGGATGCGCAACACGTTGTTACCTCTGCGCAAGCGGTAGTCAAGATCGCTCGTGAGGAACTTCCAGCAGGCGCGAAAGTCCTCGTCATCGGCGCGGACTCATTTCGTTCACTGGCGCGTGAGGCGGGCTTCGATGTTGTGCACAGTGCCGACGATAAGCCCGCCGCGGTCCTGCAAGGTATGGATAAGTCAGTGGGCTGGGAGCAGCTCTCCGAAGGCGCGTTGGCAATTAGTCACGGCGCAAAGTTCTTTGCCTCCAACCTGGATACGTCTCTTCCGACGGAGCGCGGAATGGCTGTGGGCAACGGCTCGCTAGTCGCAGCTATCGTTTCTACTACCGGCGTAGAACCCATTTCGGCAGGTAAGCCGGAACCCGCTATGTTTACTCAAGCAGCTAAGCTCGTGGGCTCGACGAAACCTCTAGCTGTAGGGGACCGCCTTGACACGGACATTGTTGGCGGCAACAACGCTGCAATGGATACCTTCCATGTTCTTACAGGTGTGTCCCGGGAGCTTGCTCTCATTGAAGCTACTGCGGAGGAACGCCCTGACTTCATTGGCGCAGGATTCCACGAGCTCTCCTTATCGGCTGCACAGGCGCGACCAGGTTCCCAGGGAGGATTCCGGGCACGGTTTGACGGCTACGACATCGTTCTTCAAGGTGGGAACGAGAAATCGACGTCGATCGAGGCGTTGCGTACCGTCCTCGAAGTTGCATGGGCCGGTAATGAGCCGCCTCGCTACATTCAGCCACGGAGTGAAGCCGCGGAGAGGGTTGTGTCTACATGGCGGTAAAGCCTCATGATCCGCGCGCGGTTTTGGCTCCGGAGAAGCTGGATGCGTCGCTCGCGGAGATTCTCAATGAACCAGCTGAAAGCCTTGAACAAGAACTTGCTCAGCTGGATCGCGCTCATACTGTGCTGCGGGATGCGCTCCAAGACAATTAGCGCTGACCGTCGAGGATTCTAAGAGAAGAGGAGCTTTTCATGCCACCGCAACGCCGCCGTCTCGACGCGGAGTTAGTGCGCCGAAAGATTGCGCGCTCACGGGAGCAAGCCGTTGAGATGATCAAGGCCGGCCGTGTGACCGTCGGGGGCTTCAAAGCGATGAAGCCCGCGACGGTGGTTGAGCCCGAAGTATCTATCAAGGTTGAGGCCAGCGAGGGGGATGATTGGGCTTCGCGTGGCGCGCATAAGCTCCTTGGAGCTCTCGAGGCTTTCGATGTCGACCTTAGAGGAAAGCGGGTGCTGGATGCGGGGGCATCGACTGGCGGCTTTACCGATGTGTGCCTGCGTCGAGGTGCCGCGGAGGTGCTTTCTGTCGACGTGGGCTACGGGCAGTTGTTGTGGCGTTTGCAGAATGACGAACGAGTTACGGTGCTCGACCGCACCAACATTCGCCACCTGACACTTGAGCACACGAATGGTCCCTGCGACGCCATGGTTGGTGACCTATCGTTTATCTCCCTGAAGCTTGTGCTTCCAGCGATTGCATCGTGCATGGCTGAGGGTGCGTGGCTATTGCCCATGGTCAAGCCACAGTTTGAGGTGGGCAAAGACCGGATAGGGTCCGGTGGCGTGGTGCGCTCTCCTGAGCTACGGGCGGAAGTAACAAAGGATGTCGCTATCTTCGCTCAGGGGCTCGGGCTCAGCGTGAAAGGCGTGGCGGCATCCCCGCTACCTGGACCAAGCGGAAATGTTGAGTATTTCCTCTGGTTGGTCAAGGATGGATTGTCCACCCCGGAAGATAGGCTTGATGCAATGATCGAGACGGCTATCAAGGAAGGACCCCAGTGAGCAGTATTGGCGCCGCGGAGGTTACCAACCGCCGCGAAATTCTTCTTGTTCCGCACGCCAGCCGTGAGGATAACCTTGCGGCCACGCACCGCGCGGCGGAATTGCTGCAAGAGGCAGGCATCAAGGTACGCGTCTGCGCAGCGGATACCGTTCTTCCCGGTTTGCAGCATGTGCGGCACACTCCGGCGGCAGCCGAAGGCTGTGAGCTGGTGCTGGTGCTCGGCGGCGATGGCACATTCTTGCGCGCTGCGGATATGGCGCGTGCGGTGGATGTTCCCGTCTTGGGCATCAATTTGGGACACGTGGGCTTCCTCGCAGAGTGGGAAGCGGAGTCCCTGGATAGGGCGATCGTGCGTGTGATCGAGCAATCCTATGACGTCGAAGACCGCCTGACCATTGACGTTGCAGTGTTTGATGCCGAAGGAAAGCTGCGGGAGCGTAGCTGGGCCCTCAACGAGGCCTCGATTGAGAACCTCAACCGCTCAGGAGTCCTCGATGCCATTCTCGAGGTGGATGGGCGCCCAGTTTCATCTTTTGGGTGCGATGGTGTACTTATCTCCACTCCGACTGGCTCTACGGCCTATGCCTTTTCAGCGGGTGGTCCTGTCTTGTGGCCCTCTCTCGATGCCATCCTGGTGGTGCCGAACAATGCGCATGCGCTGTTTACCAAACCACTCGTAGTATCTCCGGATTCGCAGGTGGCGGTGGAATCGGCCTCGGCTACGACTCCGGCCGTGGTAATTCTCGATGGTTTCCGTGAGATTTCTATGCCACCGGGATCGCGCGTCGAAATCGTGCGTGGTGAAAGGCCCGTGCGCTGGGTTCGGTTGGACCAGCAGCCCTTCACCGACCGCCTCGTGTCCAAGCTCCGCCTGCCCGTGGAAGGTTGGCGCGGGCCCCGGCATTAACTGCCCTAGCGCGTATTCAGGAAGGAAGATACCGCACTGTGCTCGTTGATATCAGTATTTCTGACCTCGGCGTTATCGAAAGCTCCACCGCGGAGCTCTCGCAGGGGCTTACCGTGCTTACCGGTGAAACTGGCGCCGGTAAGACTATGGTTGTGACTGGATTGCGCCTACTGGCTGGCGGTCGCGCTGATGCATCACGCGTGCGTGACGGGGCCTCAAAGGCGGCCGTGGAAGGTCATTTTTCCTCCGATTCACAGGCTGTGGCGGCGTTGGTCGAGGACGCAGGAGGAGAGCCGGATGAAAACGGTGAGTATATTGCCTCCCGCACGGTGTCTGCGGCAGGGCGCTCACGCGCCTATTTAGGCGGGCGTTCGGTGCCGGCGGCGACATTGGGGGAATTCGCTTCCCACCTCATCACTGTGCATGGGCAAAATGATCAACTGCGCTTGCTGTCGGCTGATCAACAGTTGGCGGCTATCGATCGCTTCGAGCCTTCTATCGAGAAGATCCGTACCGCGTATACCGAGGCTTTTAGGCAGTGGCGCGCATTGGCCAAGGACTACCAGCGCCGCACGGAATCTCGGCGTGAGATGGCCCAAGAAGTAGACCGGTTGCAGTTCGCCATCAGGGAGATTTCTGATCTCGATCCAGAGCCGGGCGAAGACACTGAGCTCGTGGTGCTGATCAAGCGTTTGCAGGACGTCGATGCCCTGCGCGAGGGCGCCGCCACCGCTCTGAGTGCTCTGGATGGCGGCGAGGGGTTTGGTGATGAGGACACAGCCGTCAACCTTGTCGGTGCAGCTGAATCGGCATTAACTGGGGCGAGCGATGCCGAGCTGACCAGGCTAGGAGAGCGGTTGAGTGAAGTCACCACACAGCTGACCGATATCGCTGCCGAGCTCACCACGTATTTGAGCGATCTGCCCGCGGATCCCAACCTCCTCGAGGAATCTCTGCAACGCCAGCAAGAGCTCAAGCTCCTCACGCGCAAGTATGCCGCTGACATCGATGGAGTTCTGGCCTGGCGGGACGCCGCTGAGGCGAAACTTGCGACCTTGGATACCTCCACCGAGGCCCTCGAAGCTTTGAGGAAGGAAGTAATGGAGGCCGAAAGGACGATGGTGGACAAGGCAGAAGCACTCACTGCTGCCCGTACCAAGGCAGCGAAGAAACTGGGTGCTCAGGTTTCCGAAGAGATCCACGGCTTGGCCATGCCAAACTCCACCTTGACGGCCGCCGTAAAGAAGACCAAATATTCCAAAACGGGTGCGGATGAGGTGGAGTTCCAGCTCAACGGCAAACCGCTAGCTTCTGCAGCCTCGGGAGGTGAGCTCTCCCGTGTCATGCTGGCTATGGAGGTGGTTCTGGCCAGCGGCGATGGCGCCACGCTGGTCTTCGATGAGGTCGATGCCGGTGTCGGAGGGCGCGCGGCGGTGGAGATTGGGCGTCGCCTAGCACGTCTTTCGACTACCAACCAGGTCATCTGCGTTACCCACCTGCCACAGGTAGCTGCCTATGCAGATTCGCACCTGCATGTGTCCAAGGAGAAGTTCACGTCAGGCGTGGCGGATTTGACCGCCGAGGAGCGCGTCGAGGAACTCGCGCGTATGCTCGCTGGTCTCGATGACACCGCGACCGGTCGCGCGCACGCTCAGGAGCTTTTTGATAGAGCTCAAGCAGAAGTTGAGACTTTCCGCGCGCCTTCCACACATTGAGCCCTTAACAGGGGAAACTGTCAGGCATGAGTCTGTTTTCCCGTAACACCGATCTGCCTGGAGAACACGGCGCGCTGCGTGATTGCACCCCGGGTGGCAAAGGCATGAAGAAGTTTAGCGCTGGTGACTTCGTCGTCATCAACGCTGCCAATATTTCCCGCCAAGAGGCCCAGACCCTCGTGGACATGAAGCCGGCCGCCGTTATCAATGTCGCCGAGTTTTCCACTGGTTCTATCCCGAACTATGGCCCGCATATGTTGCTTGACGCCGACGTCACCCTCGTTGAGGGCGTCGGTCAAGACTTCGTGAGCAACTTCAAGGATGGAAAGAAGGCACGACTCACTGAGGATGGAGCGATTTATTCTGGTGATACCCAGCTATCCTCCGGAACGGTAGTTACTCGTGACCGGGCGGAGAAGAATTTCGCTTCTGCCCAACAGGAACTCATCGATCACATGGAGGCATACTTCGGCAACTCCATCGAGTTCATTCATTCCGAGGGGCCCCTGCTCATCGACGGCCTGGGCGTACCCGATGCGGGTTCCGACATGGCTGGGCGCAAAGTTCTCGTGGTCTCGCCCTCCGAGGAACACCGTAAGAAGCTGACACTTCTGCGCAATTTCATCCGCGAGTATGAACCCATCATCATTGGCGTGGATTCTGCAGCCGATACGTTGGTAGAGCTGGGTTACCAGCCCCACTTCATCGTGGGAAACCCCTCCGAGGTGAGCTCGGAAACCTTGCGCAGCGGCGCCCAGGTTATTCTTCCCGCTGAGCCAGACGGGACCGCTGAAGGGCTCGAGCGCATTCAGGATCTGGGGATAGGCGCGATGACTTTCCCGGCAGCTACGGACTCAGCCACCGACCTTGCCCTTCTGTTAGCGGACTACCACGAAGCCCAGATGATCGTGCAGGTCGGGGGAGCCCTCGATCTCGATGATATCTTCGCCAATGAACCGAATGCTACGCCAGCGGCCTTGCTGTGCCACATGAAGGCCGGAACGCGCCTGGTGGATGCGGACGCTGTTATTAACCTCTATACTGCGCCGAATTCCGGAGCTATGGGGTGGCTGTGGGCGCTGCTCGGCATTCTCGTGGCGCTCGCTGTGGTTATTCTGATCGTCGGCTTGGGCGGCGATGAATCCTTCCTCCAGAACTTGATCGATACCTGGAATAACTTCGCATTGAGCGTGCAGGGGTGGTTCAAGTGATGATGTCGCCTAAATCCTTCGTCGTTGCCGGGCTCGGTTTCGGCGCAGCACTAGGCATCGCGCTCGGCACGCTGGTGATCGCCCCCAACATGGATTCCGCCCCTGGCCCCGGCGGTGAATCCACAGATGAGGTGCGGGAAAAATACAGCGAGCTGGTGATGGACAATAATATTGCAGAGGCCCAGCTGGACTCTGCGGATTCCGTCATGGCCGAACTCGGCCGTTTCGTGGTTGATGGAACCCTAGTCCAGCGCCCAGTCATGGTGCTGAGCATGCCCGATGCCGATGACGCCGATGTCAAGGCCGTGAAGGATCTGCTGGGGTCGGCGGATTCC
This sequence comes from Corynebacterium sp. HMSC074C01, assembly GCF_001814605.1. NCBI lineage: Bacteria > Bacillati > Actinomycetota > Actinomycetes > Mycobacteriales > Corynebacteriaceae > Corynebacterium > Corynebacterium sp. HMSC074C01. The sequence goes on from NZ_KV817238.1 coordinate 8,244, forward strand.
ACCGACGCCGGAAGCATCAAACTGACCGACAAATTCCTCGCCCAAGATTCGGCAGACAAGCTCCTGTCTCTCGTGACCTCTACCTTGCCGGCCGGTGCGAAGCTCGACAAGAAGAAGGTCGACGCCGGTACTCATTCTGGCCAAGCTCTCGCTGCGGGCCTGCTGATGGATGCTAAGACCACCCAGCCCCTTGCCAGCGTTGAGGACCGGGCCACCTTGCTGCGTGCCCTGCGCGATGCCGGCTATATCGACTACAAAGACGGGACTATCCTTCCCGCTCAAGCAGTCGTTGTCGTGGGCGGCGGCTTGGTCCCGGGTGATGATGAGAACAGCGCTGCTAAGAAGTACGCTATCGATACCACCGTCAAATTCCTCGAAGGTTTTGGTTCCGTAGACACCGCTATGGTCTATGCCGGTCGCGTGCAATCTGCCGGTGATGATGGAGTCCTGGATAAGCTTCGTGCCGCCAAGACAGGAATCAGCACTGTGGATTCTATCGATCACCCAGTGTCCCAGATGGCCACAGTTCTGGCGGTGAAAGAACAGCTGGATGGCGGTAAGGGCGTCTACGGTTCTGCGGCGAATGCTGAAGGCGCAGCGCCGGCGCTGCCGAAGGACCTCTAGATGTCACACGAGTTTCGCACGGTCGGTAGCGAGCTGCTTGTCGACGCCCCCATCATCGCCGTTCGTCGCGATGACGTCGTCATGCCAGGGGAGGTAGTAGCGCAACGCGAGATTGTAGAGCACCTCGGCGCCGTCGCCGTTGTGGCCTTGGACGAGAGCAACCGGGTCGCCATGGTGGAGCAGTACCGCCATAGCGTCGCCAAGCGCCTGTGGGAGCTACCGGCCGGATTACTCGACGTCAAGGGTGAAGATGAGCTCAGCGGCGCGCAACGCGAGCTCCAGGAGGAGGCCGGGTTAGTCGCCGAAGATTGGGCAGTGCTGACCGATTTGGTGACCTCCCCGGGCTTCTGTGAGGAAGCCGTGCGCGTCTTCTTAGCGCGGGGTCTGTCCTCCGTGGAGAAGCTCGCAGCCGAAGGCGATGAAGAAGCAGACATGAGTTTCGCCTGGGTGCCCCTCGATGAGGCCGTCGAGCGGATCCTCGCGGGGGAGATTGTGAACTCGATTGCGGTGGCGGGAATTCTCGCAGCTTATGCCTGTGTGCAAGAGGGGCGCACGGCGCGCTCGGTTGATGCGCCCTTCGAGCTGCGCCCGCAATCCCTAGCGCAACGGCGCCCTGGACCGGATCTGAAGAAGCTGTGACGCCGTCAAGCTCCGCCGCAGCTGCGGGAGAAGCATGGTTGATGCACCTCATGGTGGAAAAAGGTGCCTCAAAGAACACGGTGAGCAACTACCGCCGAGATATCAATCGCTATGTTGATTGGCTCGCGGAATCCGGCATCACGGACCTACGTCGGGTGACCCGCGCGCACGTGGAAAACTACCTCGTTTTTCTCCGAGAATCTTTAGCACAGTCCTCTGCAAGCCGCGCACTGATTGTGGCGCGCGGCTTGCACAAGTTTGCGCTAGCGGAGGGGATGATTGAGGAGGATGTGGCGGCGGAAGTGTCCCCGCCCAAGCGGGCGCAAGCATTGCCAGAAACACTCAGCGTGCACGACGTCGAGGCTCTCCTCAACGCTATCCCCACCGATGAATCCGCAACACCCGTTGATATTCGGGATCGCGCCCTTTTGGAAATGCTGTATGGAACGGGAGCCCGTATTTCCGAAGTGATTTCGCTGAGCGTGGACGATGTAACGGGTGAGGGACCGACGTCGGTACGTGACATCCTCGTGCTCAGCGGCAAAGGCGATAAGCAGCGCCTGGTTCCGCTGGGCTCGCATGCGGTGAAAGCGGTGGAGAACTACCTGGTGCGTGCCCGACCGGTTTTGGCAACGGGGGTCTCCCACGCCTTATTCCTCAACACTCGGGGAAGGGCTTTGTCGCGGCAAAGCGCCTGGGCTGCGATCAAGACCGCAGCGCAGCGTGCGCACCTGAGCACGAAGATTTCCCCGCACACTTTGCGGCATTCTTTTGCTACCCACCTGCTAGAAGGCGGGGCGGATGTGCGTACCGTGCAGGAGCTCTTGGGGCATTCTTCGGTGACGACAACACAGATCTACACGCACGTGACCGCGGATTCGCTCCGCGAGGTATGGCACACTGCGCACCCGCGTGCCTAGGGCACCTAGAATCATCACGACGTCTAGCAATGAAAAGGATTCTTATGGCTTCAACCGCATCTTTCTCCCGAACTTATCGCGGGATGGCTCTAGCCTTCGCGCTCACCGTAGCCCCGCTGTCCGGTATCGTCGCCGGCCCAGTGAGCGGGAAGGGTGAAATAGCTGGGTTTGGGGCGGCGGTTGCGCACGCGCAAGATGCCACCATCCCGGTGCCGGCTGGTCAGACGACAACCGTCTCCTTGCCTGTGCCTGTCGACGTCAACGTGGCCTCCGATGGGTGGAATGTGAGCGCTTCTGGTGGTACTGCAACGGTGACCGCGCCGGCAGCTGGAGGACAAATCAGTGTTCCGGTGACCTACCAGGGCGTAACCATGACTATCGTGCTCGTGGCAGATGCTGAGGTAACCGCCGAGGATCTCAATGATGCGGCTGAAAGCGGCGATCCGGACAGCCTCGGAGGGGGTCAGCAGAACCCAGGTGGCGCGGATAGTCTTGGGGGTAACAGGGATCCTCAGGGCAGCACAGGCGGAGATGAAAAAGAAGGCGGAAATGATCCTGCTACCGGCGGCTCGGTGCCTGCCACAGATGGCGGTGGCCAAGGACAAGAGCGCGCTCTGCGCACTGGCCGCGGCTGGGAGGGCGTCGATGATTCCCACACGGCCTATGTCAACCTGGAATCCACGATCGACGGACAGACAATTACTGCCAAGCTTGGGTTCAAGCAGGCTCTAGATCTGTACAACCGCTTCAAGCATCTTGAGGATGACGGGGTCACGCTGCGCTACCTCAATGCGGAGGGCGAGTTTGTGGAAGGCGTGAAGCGCGAGATCGATAAAGGCTCGCGCACGATGACTTTGACCTATCCAGAAGGTACGGAGCCCGACAATCCTTTCATCATGCAGTTCTTTAATAAGGACACTCAGTCCGCGGAGCTGGTAGTGACGCTTACGGATCCGACTCGTGAGAACGCTAGTGAGGTACCGCCGGAACAGCAGCTTGATTCTGATGGCGCTAACGGGTCTGACAGCGCGGAACAGGAGAGCTCGGGAGTGGGAGCTGGCGTGCTCGCAGCGGGCATTGTGGGCATCGGGATCATCGCTCTCATCGTCGGGTTCGTCGTGAAGAGGCGCCGCTCGACGTCAAAGGAAGAGCTTTCTTAATCTAGGCTGCAGTCTTTATTCTGTGGTTAGCGCTAGCTATAATCGCGACACGGGCGCCCAAGGGGTACCCTATAATCACAAGGATGTAAGAATGTAGCGCCGGTCGGGGCTGCAGTGTCGAAGCGGAAAGGCCGCAGAAGGCCGTACAGGTCAAGGAAGCAGGTGTGACTGTGAGCGACGAGGGACTGTTTGAGGCCTCGGAAACACAGGTCGGGTTGACCGGCCGCCCACTGCGGGAGCTTCCGGAACCAGAGCCGTTGGAAAAGCATGGTCCCGCGACAATCATCTCCATGTGCAACCAGAAGGGTGGCGTGGGAAAGACCACGTCCACTATTAACATGGGCGCATGTTTGGCAGAACTCGGGCGTAAAGTCCTCCTCGTTGACTTGGATCCCCAGGGTGCTCTTTCGGCCGGTCTGGGTCTGACCCACGACCAGATTCAAGACACCATTTATGACGTCATGCTCGACAGTGAGGTCTCGGTGCACTCAGCCATTGTGCATACCGGTGTGGCGGGGCTCGACCTTGTCCCGGCCAATATCGACCTGTCCGCCGCGGAAATCCAGATGGTCAATGAGGTAGGCCGCGAGCACACTCTGGCCCGCGCGCTGCGTCCTGTGCGCAAGGACTATGACTTCATCATCATTGACTGCCAGCCTTCCCTGGGCCTGCTGACCGTCAACGCCTTGGCTTGTTCGCAGGGCGTCATCATTCCTATGGAATGCGAGTTCTTCTCCCTGCGTGGTCTCGCTTTGTTGACCGACACTGTGGAAAAGGTGGCCGACCGAATCAATTTCGACCTCGAGATCATGGGCATTTTGGTCACCATGTTTGATCGCCGCACCCGCCACGCGCGCGAGGTTATGGACCGTGTGGTGGAGTACTTCGGTGACAAGGTTTTCGACACAGTGATTACCCGCACCGTGCGTTTCCCCGAGACATCTGTCGCCGGCGAGCCTATTACTACGTGGGCCCCGAGCTCCCAGGCGGCCAAGCAGTACCGCGACCTGGCTAAAGAGGTCATTGAGCGGGCTAACGGCTAGCCAGCTACTATGACCCAACCGGAGATCACCGGCTTTCGCATCGCGCTGGGCAACTTCGAGGGCCCGTTCGATCTGCTGCTCCAGCTGATTCAAGCAAAGAAGCTGGACGTTACGGAAGTGGCGCTGTCTGAAGTCACTGACGAGTTTGTGGCTTATACACGTGCGCTGGGAGAAACTGCGGACTTGGATGAGACCACGGAGTTCCTCCTCATTGCCGCAACACTCCTGGACCTGAAGGCAGCGCGTTTGCTACCGCGCGGCGAGGTTGATGATTTGGAGGACCTCGAGCTTCTGGAGACCCGCGATCTGCTTTTCGCGCGTTTGCTGCAGTACAAGGCCTATAAACAAGTAGCCGACCAGTTCGCGCAGTGGCAGCGTGCTGCCCAGCGGCGCTATCCGCGGGCGGTGGCAATGGAGGAGCGCTTTAGTGATCTCCTCCCGCCGGTGAAGCTGGGACACACCCCAGCGAGCTTCGCAGAGCTGGCCGCGGGTGTCTTCCGTCCCAAGCCGCCGGAGGAGGTCGCGACTGGGCACGTCCACCAAGTTGCCGTTTCTGTGCCGGAGCAGGCTGGAAAGATCCTCACTACGCTCAAGCTGCTGGGCACGGGGCAGTGGATGAGCTTCGATGCCTTAACGAGGGACTGTACCGTCTCTATGGAAGTCGTCGGCCGCTTCCTAGCGTTGCTAGAGCTGTATAAAGCCAAGGCTGTGGACGCTTCCCAGCCGGAATCCTTGGGGCCGCTCGAACTATCGTGGACTGGGCTCGACGTAGATCCCGCCGTGGTCGCAGCGGCGAACTGGGATTAAGGTACGCTACCGAAACATGGACGACACGTCATCCCCGGCACCTAGCGAAGCGGCTCCCTCCAACGTGCAGCGCGCTTTGCCCTTCATCCCGCAGCTGCGCTCACGCCTCGAATCGATACTCCTCGTCGTCGACTCGCCTGCGAGCGTGGAAGAGCTGGCCCGCGTGTTGGACGCGGAGCCCACTGTTGTTAGCGATACTTTGCGGGCTGTGGAACGGGAACTGACCGAGCGTGGTTCCGGAATCGACCTGCGTGAGACACCCGAGGGGTGGCGCTTCTATACGCGTAAAGAGAACGCAGATGCCGTCGAGCAGTTTGTTCTCGATGGCACCCAAACCAAACTCTCCCGCGCTGCCCTCGAAACCTTGGCGGTCATCGCATACCGCCAGCCGGTAACCCGAGCTCAAGTCGCAGGTGTTCGCGGCGTAAACGTTGATGGAGTCGTCCGGACACTATTGTTGCGTGGACTCATTCGGGAGATAGAAAGCCCTGAGCCCTCTGTGGGACATGCGCACCAGTATGAGACTACTGAGCTCTTCCTCGAGCTACTCGGCATTGATTCTCTTGAGCGCCTTCCGGATCTTGCTCCACTGCTGCCAGACATCGAGCAGATCGACGAGGACTACTCATAAAGGCATACTCTGCGGTAGGATTGCGGCCGGACAGAGGCGTGATTTCACGCCGAGCAAATTGAAGAACTATTGAGAGGACACACTCCCGTGACTCCACCCGCTCGCCGCGACGGCACACCGGAAAAGAAGAAGCGTGACAGCGACATGATCGTCTCGAACGCTAAGCCGGCTCGCCACCAGCATGTAAAGAAGAAGGCCACCGCAGATTCCATCGCCCGAGAGCTGGGCGCGGATTGGCTGGTAGACGGCAACAACACAAAGAATCCCCAGAACCAAGGCGAACGCCTCCAAAAGGTGTTGGCCAAGGCCGGCGTTGCTTCGCGCCGCCACGCTGAGATCCTGATCGATGAGGGCCGCGTCGAGGTCAACGGTCAGGTCATCATCAAGCAGGGCACCCGCGTGGATCCCAACAAGGACGTCATCCGGGTGGACGGCACCCGCATCAACGTCAACGAAGAGACACAGTACTTCGTGCTCAACAAGCCCCGCGGGATGCAGTCCACCATGTCGGATGACATGGGCCGGCCTTGCGTGGGTGATGTCGTGGCTGATCGCGTCGTGGCAGGTCAGCGCCTATTCCATGTCGGACGTCTTGACGCCGACACCGAGGGTCTCCTTTTGCTGACCAACGACGGCGAACTTGCTAACCGCCTCATGCACCCCAAATACGAGGTCACCAAGACGTACTTGGCCACAGTGCTGGGGGAGGCCGATAAGAAGCTCGTTCGTCAACTGCGCGAGGGCATCGAATTAGAAGATGGCTTGGCGCAGGCAGACTATGTCCAAATCGTGGACAAGAACCAGGGCTATTCGCTGGTGCGTGTCGAACTGCACGAGGGACGCAAGCACATCGTTCGCCGCATGTTGAAGGAAGCCGGCTACCCAGTGCAGCGCCTCGTGCGCACGAAGCTTCACACAGTACAGCTGGGTGATATGAAGCCTGGCTCCCTGCGTGCTCTGAACTCCAATGAATTGACCAGCCTGTACAAGGCGGTGGGGATGTAATGATTTCAAATATGCCTAATCAAGGTCTCATCTTGGCTGTGGATGGTCCTTCCGGAACCGGTAAGTCCACAACGTGCCGCGCGCTGGCCAAGCAGCTTGAGGCGAAGTATGTCGATACTGGGGCCATGTACCGCGTGGCTACTCTGGCTGTACTGCGCGCAGGGGTGGACCCGGTAGATACTGACGCGGTGATTGCCGCGACTGCAGACCTTCCCCTTGAGGTCTCCGATGACCCTGATTCCACCCAGGTTATCTTCGATGGCGAGGATGTCTCCCGCGTCATCCGTGAGGACGAGGTCACCCGTAATGTGTCGGCGGTATCGGCAATCCCGGAAGTACGTCAGAACCTCGTCGAACTGCAGCGGAAGCTGGCCGCACAGGCGCACCGCGCGATTGTTGAGGGACGTGACATCGGCACTGTCGTTCTCGCGGATGCCCCCGCGAAGGCGTATATGACGGCCAGTGCCGAGGTCCGCGCGCAGCGTCGCCACGACCAGAATCTCGCTGCCGGCATTGAATCGGATTTTGACACAGTGCTTGCCGACGTCGAACGACGCGACGCCGCAGACTCCTCCCGCGCCACCTCGCCGTTGCGCCCGGCCGAAGACGCAGTGCTTGTGGATACGTCCGAGATGACCCGCAAGGAAGTCCTCGACGCACTCATCGCCGTCGTGAAAGAATCGGCTGCAAAGGAGGCCTCGAATGACTAATGAACCGCAGAATCCGGACCTGAATCCGGAGCAGCAGCCGGAAGATTTTGAGACGGAATTCCACTACCCAGTAGGCAAACTCGAGGAAGAGGTCGTGCGCGATCCGCACGGCGGCTGGGCGCCGAAGGATTTCGATTCTGCGGACTTCGACTATGAGTTTGACGAGTCAGAATTCGACGACTCGGAATTCGGCGAGGCTGATTTCGGTGACGAAGAAGAACCGGCCGAAGGTGATGCCCCGCTGAGCGAGGAGGAATGGGAAGCTCTATCCCATGCCTTTGGAGTAGGTGAGGAGCACACGGAGGAAAACCTCTGCACGGTGGCCGTGGTGGGCCGGCCGAACGTGGGTAAGTCTTCCCTCGTTAACCGCTTCCTTGGCCGGCGTGAAGCAGTGGTGGAGGACCATCCTGGTGTGACCCGTGACCGTGTGTCCTACGTGGCGGACTGGAACGGCCAGCGCTTCTTCGTTCAGGACACCGGTGGCTGGGATCCAAACGTCAAGGGCATCCACGCCGCCATCGCACGTCAGGCAGAACAGGCCATGGAGACTGCCGACGTCATTGTGTTCGTGGTGGACACCAAGGTAGGCATCACGGAAACCGATGCTGTGATGGCTCGAAAGCTGCAGCGCTCTGAGGTGCCCGTCATCCTCGTCTCGAACAAGTTTGATTCGGAGACGATGTACGCAGATATGGCCGAGTTCTACGCGCTGGGCTTGGGGGATCCGTGGCCGGTATCCGCCCAGCACGGCCGGGGCGGCGCCGACGTCTTGGATGAGATTCTGCGCTTGTTTCCCGAGGAACCGCGCCATTCTTCGATTACCTCCGGGCCCCGCCGCGTAGCGCTGGTGGGCAAGCCAAACGTGGGAAAGTCCTCGCTTCTGAATAAGCTGACGGCGGAGGAGCGCTCCGTCGTGGACAATGCTGCCGGTACGACTGTCGACCCAGTCGACTCCTTGGTGCAGCTGGATCAGCGGCTATGGAAGTTCATCGACACTGCGGGCCTACGCAAGAAGGTTAAGAACGCGCAGGGCCACGAGTACTACGCTTCCCTGCGCACGCGCGGCGTGATCGATGCGGCCGAGGTGTGCATCATGCTCATCGATGCCTCCCAGGAAGTCTCTGAGCAAGATCAGCGCGTCCTTAACATGATTTTGGAAGCCGGTAAGGCTCTGGTCATCGCCTTCAATAAGTGGGACCTCGTGGATGAGGATCGCCGCTACTACTTGGACCGCGAGATCGATGAGAACCTGCGTCACCTACCGTGGGTGACCCGCGTGAATATCTCTGCCGAGACCGGCCGCGCCCTGCAGAAACTAGAGCCCGCCATGATTGAGGCTCTCGAGAGCTGGGATCAGCGCGTGTCTACTGGTCAGCTCAACAACTGGATGCGCGAGGCAATTGCCGCGAACCCACCGCCGATGAACAACAACCGTCTGCCGCGCGTGCTGTTCGCTACCCAGGCTTCGACACAGCCGCCGACCATCGTGCTGTTTACTACCGGCTTTTTGGATGCGGGTTATCGCCGCTATTTGGAGCGCAAGTTCCGCGAGCGCTTCGGTTTCCACGGCTCGCCGGTGCGCATCGCAGTGCGCGTACGCGAGCGCCGTCAACGCCGCTAGCATTAGATCCACCCGTTTGCTTCGGCCCGCCGTGCGGCCTCGAAGCGGTTTCCCGCTCGTGTCTTCGCCATGATGGCGGAGACATGGTTGCGCACTGTTCCGCCGCTGAGGTGAAGCTGTGAAGCGATATCAGCGGAACCGAGCCCACGGACGAGCAGGCGGCATACCTCTATTTCTCGTTCGCTCAGAGGGTTGTCGGGGGCAAAAAGAATGTCCTGAGCAAGCTGCGGGTCGATCACACGCAAACCCGAATGGACGCGGCGGATGGCGTCCGCGAGTTCGTCGGGAGGAGTGTCCTTGACCAGAAAACCGTCGACACCCGCCTGTAGCGCGCGCTTGACGTAGCCAGAACGCCCAAATGTGGTGACGATGAGGCTACGGCAGCCAGTATCTGCGATAGTGTGTGCCGCATCGATGCCATTCATGCCAGGCATTTCGATGTCCAGTAGCGCCACGTCAACGCTGTGCTGAGCGACGAGCCCGGAGACCTCAGTCCCTGAGGAACAGTCTGCAACGACATCAATGTCCGGTTCAGCATTGAGCAGTGCGGTAAGCGCTCCGCGGACTAAAGATTGATCTTCGGCAATGAGCACTCGGATGGGAGTCGTCATGATTGATGGGGATCCTTTATGTCAGGGGCGCCTTGAAGAGTCAGGAGGACCGTGGTTAAGCCATCGGCACGCCGGACTATAACGTCACCGCCCGCGTCTGCCGCGCGGCGTCGAAGACCGGCGAGGCCCGTGAGCCCGGCGGCAAGCGCGTGCGTAGCGTCTTCCGTGAAGCCGCGGCCGTTGTCCGTCACCTGAAGGGAGCTCTCGGTGAGGTTCACCCAGCACTCTGAAGCGCCGGAATGCCGCACCACGTTGGTGGTGAGTTCTCGCAATGCCCACGAGAAAAGTTCCTCATGTGACTTGGGCTGCGAAAGGGGATCAGGAAGGTGGGTTTTGATTTCGGCGGTTTCAAGGATTCGGCGCGCAGCTTGGAGCTCGCCGGTAAAGGTGGGGTTCTTCATGCGCGTTACTGTCGAACGGACCTCGGCAAGGGACATCCGTGAGAGAGCGCTAATCTCCTCGAGCTCGGCAGCCGCTTGAGACGGGTCGCGGTCGATGAAGCGGCGGGCTACTTCAGATTTGAGGTTGATTGCCGTGAGAGTATGACCGAGGAGATCATGGATATCGGAGGCGATATCCTCGCGCTGTTGGGCTAATTCCAAGTCGTGGCGCAAGGCGGTTTCTATATCTTCGCGTTGGGACAATGTGCCAAGCATCAAGATGAGCAGCGGCCAGCCGAAAAGGATCAATGCGAATTCGATAAAGCGCTGTTCCGCATAGAGCCAGAGAGGGATACTCAGTACGATTCCGGTCAGCGCAATGATGGTGGTTGCTGTCTTCAGCGGTTGCGTGAAGGATACTAAGGCCCCAAGGTATGGCACGAAGACCACGGCCCAGACACCGTGCGAGGGGATGGCAGCAAGCGCGAGGAGTGCGAGGATAAGCCACCAGGTGGTCACGCGACGCCGGTAGGACCACCCTTGTGGGTAGAAGTGCAGCGTACCGAAAGCAAGAGTGTAGGCCACGCAGAAGACGGCGGTGATTGCTATTGCCCAGATACGTTGGGCGGCGGAATGAGTGGGCTGGAAAAGGACTTGCACTAGTACTGGCAGGAGAAATACCAGCCACACCGCGGCAAAAGCAGCGTCGCGGGATTTGAAGCTGAGCATCATGCTCGGTTCCTGTCGCGCTTGTGAAGAAGCACGCACGCCCCGACGAAAACCACTATCCATACCGCGATATTAACCCATGCGTACCAGAGAGGATCTACGATAAAGAGCTGCTGGCCGTTGATCATCTGAGCACCTTCTGAGAGCGGCCAGCGCGCAAGAGCCTGCGCGCCGTACATGGGGGTGAACCGTCCAATGCCAAGGAGAGATTCTTTGAGCGGCATGAAGACATTTCCTGCAAACGCGAGGATAACGATGCTGGACGAAGCAATGGACACCGTGTTTTCCGAGGGAATGAGCATGGCGCAGGCCATGCCATAAAAGCCGAAGGGGATGGCACAGACAACGGTGGCGAGAAAGGCCAGTGCCCACTGATCCGGCTGCATGTTGGCTTTGGTGAGCGCTCCGGTTATGAAGACAGCGGCGATGGGCAAGATGGCGCGGACCGCGATATTGAGGAAGTGAGCAATGCCTAGCTGCCAGGGGCGTAGGGGAGTAAGCGCTAATTGCCGTCCCCACCCGGCGCGATTTTCTGCGACCATTGAGCCGGCTGCGCCGACAGCGCCTGTGGCGCCGGCATAGAGCGCCATGCCGATCATGACCATGGCGGCAACGTTTCCGCCGTTAAATTCGATGTCGCCGTATTCCTGCATGGCGCCGAAGAGAATGTAGAAAATGATCGGTAGCCCGATGCTAAAGAAGAGCGTTGCTAAGTCACGACGCAATCGCTTGAGGTCGTGACCGGCGTACCTAAGAGTTGTGGCGAAGTTGGGTGCGCTCATGGGGGTGCTCATGGTGGTTGCCTCCTTATAGGGCAGTGGTTGCTGAGGACTCATTGGAAAGCTCCAGGAAGGAATCCTCCAAGCTGTTGCCGGTGATGGTGATATCGCGAGCCGCGGTTTCAGTGAGCAGGTAGCGGGCTACCGCGTCGGAGTTCCGAGTCGTGATGAGAAGACTTGTCTCAGAGTGTTCTTGGTGGACAACTCCTGGCAGTGCAGTACTTAAGAGGGAATCCGGCAGCCCGCCGGGAAAGGTGGCACGGATAGTGCGGGTGGAATTGGTATTGCGAATTTTCTCCGTGGAGCCGTCGGCTTGGAGTGCGCCCTTGTTGAGCATGACGATGCGCTCGGCAAACGCATCTGCTTCCTCAAGGTAGTGAGTAGTAAGCACAATGGTTCGGCCGGCTTCAGCCTCGTCTCGCATCGCCTCCCAGAAGTGACGCCGAGCGCTGGCATCCATGCCGGCAGTGGGTTCGTCGAGAAGCAACAGCTCCGGATCCCCCAACAGCGCTAAGCCGAACCGCACACGCTGTTGCTCGCCGCCGGAGCATTTCCCTACCCGGCGCGAGAGAATATCGCCCAAGTTGGCGCGCTCGATAATCTCGTCCCATGGGCGGTGAGATGGGAAGGCTGCGCCAAGAAGCTCGAGGGTTTCTTTTACGGTGATATCTGGAAGCAAGCCACCAGACTGCATGACCGCGCCGATGCGTCCAGTCTTCGCTGCTTCTTGTGGTGAGGTGCCGAGCACGCTGATAGTGCCCGAGGTTGGGTTCGTGAGCCCAAGGATGAGGTCGATGAGTGTGGTCTTGCCAGCGCCATTCGTGCCCAGCAGGCCAACGATTTCACCCCGGTGAATGGTGAGGGAGACGTCGTGAAGCGCCTGCACAGAAGCGCGGGAGGATGCGTTGAAAATCTTGCTGACGCCGTCGACGTCAATTACCGGTGGGAGTGTGCGTGGTGTGCTCATATCTTCACGCTAGGTTCGGGAAGTAATCGCAGCGTAGACGTGGTGTCACCACTCAGGCATGACAGATGTCATGGTGAGGCAGGCCAGGGTCTACTCACCATCGCGGGCCAACACGAATGCATCCGTACGGTACGGGATTCGAAGAACTTGCCCAGGGCGAAAGCCCATGTGTTCGTAGAGATACCAGTTGAGGTTATACGTCATGCGTTCATGGATTTTCTTGCCATTGCGAAGCCAATAGGAGCGGGTATGCATGAGTGAATGCAGATCTTCGGGGCTCAACTCGTGCTCCCACGTTAAGCGCAGCTCGTCACGGAGTGTCCACGGATCGCTAAAGCCGGGGTAGAAGCCGGGACGGTGGACATCTCCTGAATGCATGATTCGAGAGAGCCGGAGGATCCAAGGGTCAGCGTTGACGTCCATCGTATTCCATACCAAAAGTACCTTTCCTCCTGGGCGGAGCACTCGGTCAAATTCCGCACAAGCTCGCTTCACATCAACCCAGTGCCAAGTTTGCGCGCAGGCGATGGCGTCGAGACAGGAAGAGCGCACAGCCATGTCCTCAGCCGTTGCACGCCAGCACGGAATCCCAAGTCGAGACAGCACACGCGTCATGTCATGGGAGGGGTCACTGGCGTAGACAACGGGATTGCTCAATGACTCGGTCAGTTTGCCAGTGCCTGCACCAACGTCGAGGACTGTGTGCGCCGAGGCGATGAGCTGCGATACTTCCGGTGGATATCCCGGACGCACGTCATGGTAGGCATCGGCCCCTTGGTTGAAAGCATGGGCAGAAGCCACCCGCTGCTCAGCAGTGCTGAAATTGGGAGACTCCTTCCCGGATGCCCGGCGGTAGCTGGGATAGTGCTCGGGCAACGGGTAGGAAGATGGCGTGCCCAGGGAATCTGTTGGGTCGGAAGGCAATGAGCTCATGATGTTCTCAAACTTACCGCGACGCTGCAGGTTCGTGGATGTTGGTGGGATGTTTTAAGGTGGACGAGGATATTTTTCCGACGATGAACGTGGCGAGGGGAAAGATGGGCCAAGATTCCGCAGCGCGGCTGCGCCGGTTGCGCGCGCTCGCTGGGGCTGTCGCCGTCGCGGCAAGTGTCATGGCATTGGCGTCGTGCAGCTCGGCTGAAGAGGAAGCGCCTACGTCAACCTCCCCAGCAGAGTGGACAAATGATCTTGGTATCCCACTAGCTCCCATGCTGGTCGGCCCGGAGCCTGGACACACGAAGAAAGTTCGGTTGGCCTCTGGGCGGAGCTTCCTCCTCCATGTGCCTGAAAACTACACGCCTGAACGTTCTTGGCCGGTGCTGCTATCTTTCCACGGGTATACAGATTCCCCTGAGAATATGGAGCAGTACACCCAGTTCAATGCTGCTCACGCCATCGTTGCTTATCCAGCGGGGGAGAAGGCCGCGTGGGCGCCAGCCCCCTACGCTGCTACTAGCGCGGAAGAAGACCTAGAATTCGTTCGCACCCTCGTGGACAGTCTGCGCTCTACTTATGAGGTGGACGATAACGCCATCTATGCTGCGGGTCTGTCCAACGGCGGCGGATTCGCAGCCTTCTTGGCCTGCCGCATGCCGGGTACTTTTCGTTCTGTAGCGACCGTGTCGGCGGCATACTACGAAGGCATCCATACAGATTGTTCAGATAAACCTGTCGGCCGTTTGGATATCCACGGTACGAAGGATCCCGTGGTTAATTACGAGGGCGGAGTGCGTCACGATACCGCCTATTCTTCAGTATCAGAGGTGCTTGGGCAGGATCAGCGGCGCAATAAGTGTCGCGGCGACGTCGACTCTGTGCGCCTGACAAACGGTGCCACTAGAGAGACCTGGACTGCCTGCGAAGCACCGCTGCAGCATATCCGCATTGAAGGCGGCTCTCACGTATGGCCAGGCGGTAACAACGATACGAAAATCGAGGTCGGGCAAGGATTTGCTACTGATGCGGTACTGGATTTCTTTGGCATCCCTGGGCGCCCAGAAGGCACTGAAGAGCACGGAGTGGCCTAGAACCACTGATGGACGGATCATTCTAGGTCAAGGTGAAGTGATCAAAGGGCACATCGAGTGAGTGGACCCGCGCGAGACAAATATCCGCAACCGTTTCAAAACCCGCTTGGCGCGCGGCGCTGGATGCCTCTGTGGGTGCAGGTATTTGCACTAGGTGGAAAGAACGTTGGCCACCGTCTTCGCTGTTGAGCTCAACGACAGCTTGGGCGGTAGTTCCCGAGCCGGCGAAAAAGTCTACGACTACCGCGTCTGGACCGCCGGCGATTGAGATGAGGTGTTTGATAAGCCGCACTGGTTTCGGGAAATCAAAGACACCCGTGGTGCCAAGCGCCTCCTCGGCATCACGGCGGCCCGTGCGCGTGACTCCGAACCGTTCCCCATCCATGATGGAGCGAGGCCGCGCACCTTTCTTTTCGTAGTTCTTGGTGTAGACAAAACCGCGCCTGAACACCAAATCATCGTAGTGCTCAGCGACCTTGTCCTTACCCCACCGCCAGCGGGCAACCTCTGATTTACCTTCTGGCTGGTGAGGCCAGTACTCGCGGCCATCGGGGGCGACGATGGGGAAGTCCAGACTGGGCAAGTAACCTAGGGTTTTAGAATCCAGCCGGACAAGGGAGTATTTGCCTTTTTCGTCGCTATGGTTGTAGCGGGTCGAGGTCTGCGCCTCCATATCCACGTTGAATCCGTTGTTCGCTGGGGACTTTGCGTAACACAGGACGTATTCGTGCTCTAATACGGCATACTTCGAGTCATTCTTGCCGGTGCCACCCTTCTTCCAAATGAGTTGGCCTGCAAAGCAATCCTCCCCAAAAACTTCATTAAGGATCAGACGTAGATGGGCGCACTCCGATTCGCCGATGGACACCAGGATGAAGCCTGTATCAGCAAGAACCTCACGCGCGAGAATCAAGCGCGGCAACATCATGGAAAGCCATTCGGCATGCCATTGACCAAAATGCTCTGAGTGCATGTCGCGGCGCTGCCGGAAGTTGTCGCGATAGACAAAGTCTTTACCAGTGTTATACGGCGGGTCGATGTAGATGACATCCGCGCGTAAACCCCGTGCGATAAAATCATTCAGCGCTGCTAGATTATCTGCCACGTTAACGCTGTTGGGGGATGAACCGCGGCCGCTGATGAGCGTTCGTTTGCTTAGAACTTCTTCTTTGGCCAGCGCAGCAGCTTGTTCCTTACCCGGCCAGACAAGGCCGAATCCTGATTCCGTCTCTGTAGAAGTGCTCTTCACGGAGGAAGATGAGATGTGACGAGAGTGCGGGGCAGGACGAGGAGCTGGGGTGGTATGAGACGAAGACATCGTGGTGGTTGCTGTGATGGTGATAGAGGTTAAGGGCTAACAGGGCGATTAGGATTAGACGCTCTATATTCGCCTCATGCGACGAAGAGCGAAAAGCGCACATAGAGAATTGTGTACTCAGAGTACAAGCCTTCACAAATGAGAGGGTGACGGCAAGCGCCAAGTTGTTGAACGAAAAGGGGTAGATGGTGGGGGTGGGGCAACGATTCCTTTCTTAACTTTCTCAGAGTGCAAGATTTCGCATAGGCATTGTGCTGTTGACGGCGTCAATCAATAACTTTTGTGGCGAAGAGTCTGGGGCGTCGGTACGGTGGGGTGACATGCTGGCGTGCAGGCCGAGTGTAGCGACCATAGTGCATTTGTTCGCCGCGTTGGGAGTTGAGGAAAGCTACGTACGATAGCAGGAATCACTCGGACGTAGAGGTATTCGGCTGTTGTTGGCCAGCACTGTTAGAAATAGTGATCCAACGAAAGGACCGTAGAAATGGGTATTTTTGACAAAGCAAAGGACGCGCTGAACACCGATAAGGGTGAGCAGATTTCGGATAGCGCACTGGACAAGGGTGCAGAACTGGCTAAGGGAAAGCTGGGCGAGGATAAGGCAGATAAGATTGACTCTGCGCGTGACCAGCTTGATGAGCGCATTGGCAACCAGGGTGCTGAGGCCCCCAAGGGTGATGAGCAGAAGTAAAGCCTTTCCGACTCTCCGGCATGACAGCTTTAGACAGTTGGGCATGCCGTGTAACTCAAAAGGTCCTGTCCGCGAGGCGGGCAGGACTGTATAAGTTTTGTGGTGGTGCATAGTTCTTTGTGATTTTGGTTCGGTCATGGAGTCATAGGTGCCGGGCTGAACACTGTGAAAACTCTATAAATATTCCTATCTTGCGTTTATGGAACTAAAAAGGGCTATTTCCTAGGTAGGCTAATCACTGTGATTACTTCAGTTGGTGTGGAACGCGGTAACCGGCCCTCTCGGCAGCTACTTATTGAGCAAGCCGGCCGGGTCATTGCCAAGGCGGGCATTGATGAAGTCCGTCTTCGCGAGGTAGCAGACCAAGTCGATGTGCCCTTTGCGGAAGCTCAGGCGCTGTTTGCTTCTGAGGCTGAGCTTGTTGAAGCCACTAAACACTCGCTCAATGACGCATTGACCTCAGTAGTCGATTTGCATCTAGAACGCCTTCCTGAAAACGCAACTGCAGTGGATAAGCTTCGGGCCACAGGTCTGTCATATTTTTCTTTTGCGGTTGAGGATCCTTCTGCCTTCGCGGCATTTACTGGAGTCCACGCAACGCCGCGGTTGGGGCTTACAGCGGAGGATTTCGCCAATCCCGATGGGCGCGCTGAGAAGCGTCCTATTATGCGAATCCTTTTTGAGCTGACTGAAGAAGCGATTAAGGAATCTGGCGGCCCAGAGCTTGATGCAAAGGGGACGCTGCTTTCAGCGTTGTCTATCTTCTCGCATCTGCACGGCGTAACGCAGCTCGCTGCTGAAGGAATCCTGCGCTACCTTTCGCCAGCAGCAAAGAAGCAGACGTTTAGTGCTGTTATGGATACTCTCAGCGTTGGGCTTTACCCGTTCTTTAGGGGTGAGCGAATTGAACGCGCCATTCCTTATGGCTTGGTGGGCAAGCAGCCGGAAGTGCTTTTGACAAAGGCTAAGGATCTTCCACGCGCGACAGAAGAAGAGCAGCGTTCAGCGCTACTTCGGGGTGCTGTCGAGGAAGTTCTGGATCGTGGTGTAACCGGGCTGCACATTGGCGGGGCTGCAAAGCGCGCAGGTCTGAGAGTTCAAGAGGCTGAACACCTTATTGAAAGTGATCAGGAGCTGGCAAGCTACCTTGAGCGCTACCTGGACAAGATCAACTATGAGTTCATCTACCGTCAGGTCGCTGCTCTGCCGGAAGGCTCCAGTTCCATATCTAAGATCAAGGCCACTGGTTATGGGTATGTTTCGCACGCCCTGTATGACCCTCAAGGATTCGATGCGCTGATCAAGATCGCATCTGGGCCAATTGTTCCCATGTCATTCGAAGATGACTTCCTTCCGAATGCAAACAAGGCGGTCGAGCTCAAGCGCGACTTTAGCGAATTTGGACGAGCCTTTGGCTTCATTATGTCTCTTGTACGCGAGGTCATCGACGAGGTTGATGGGCCTCGCACCCCGTGGGTACTTTTTACCCTTGTCATTTCGGTATGGGCGGGCGCTCACGGTCTCTCCATGCTGAGCACGAAGGGGCCATTGCGTGGTTATGACTCAGACTTTATTTTTGAGGTCCTCACTCAGTATATGGATATCGAATTTGGCGGCATCATGCGAAGCCTCAGCGGTATGGCAAACTAGATTGACTTTCGTGGCCGTGCCGCGTTCCTAGTTGGCCTTAATCTTCATCACGGTTAATCTCCACTTCCTTAAGGGGAAGAGGAGATTTTTCTTCTTTATTCTTCCGTCTGGAGTTACTTTGTGGTGGGTGAGATATGCGTATTTTCTAGGTGCATATTGTGTGGCCGGAGGAGGAGAAGGCCCGCCGGAGTCGGAGGAGGCGCGCTGTTTGGCGACGACGCACTAGGCACTCTGAAGTTCTGAAGTACGGTGGGCTAGCCCGCTAGCCCGCCTGAGACCGCGAATGGCGAACGTGAGAAAAGGCTGGCCAGAAGCGCTCTGACCAGCCTGAATGCTGTCGGACTAACAGGATTTGAACCTGCGACCCCTACACCCCCAGTGTAGTGCGCTACCAAACTGCGCCATAGTCCGCCGTCGCACCGTTTGGTGCAACTGCTACAGATTACACCAGTAGTATTCGCTTCGACAAAATCCCTGTTCACCCTTTGTTTTAGAGGCAGCTAAAGCTCGCCGGTGGAATAGACCCATTTCCCGCCTTGGCGGCGGAAAGAGGAGCGTTCCCGCTGAGAGCCCTTGGCAGCGCCCTTATAGAAGGCCTCGAATTCCACGATGCCGGTCTGGTCCAAGGGGCCGCCCGCGACGGTGTCGATAATGTCGAGGCGATAAAAGCGAATGCCGGTCTCGGCAAGATCCAGACGTTCGGGTCGAGTTTCGGGGTCCCAAGTGCGCAACAAATAGTCCTCGTCGCCGGTGACGAAAGCACTGAAACGTGAGCGCATCAATGCCTCCGCTGAGGGAGCAGGCGTGCCCGCGTGGTAGCGCGAGCAGCACTCGCCAAACGTCAAACCAGTTCCGCATGGGCAGCGGGCGGCGGGGTCAAGGGGGTTGAGAACGATCATGGGTGGTCTATCCCGCAGTGATTCTCACGGTGGTGGTGACATCCACGGCCAGGAGGGGATCGATGGTGGAGGCTGCGGCGGCGTCGCCAAGCGCGCGTTGTTGGTCCGCAGTGAGGGAGGCCGGGAGCGTCACCGTTCGCGTAAAGCGAGTCTCGGACTCTTGGGTAACGCTGACGGACACCGACTCGAGAGCCTTCGCGTCAATTTTGTGCGCCTTGCCCGCCGCCATGACGGCCTGGGTGCTTGCCGTAACCAATGCGGACATGAGGAGGCCCTCAGCGGTAAATCCTTGGCCTTTACCGCCGTTCTTCTTCGTGCGGTCAGCGCTCACAGAGCGGTCATTGTGGCGCACGACGACGCCCATCCTGGTTCCTACTGCTGGGATGGCTACTGCGGAATCTTCAGCGACCGTTGCGGGAAGGTTTTCCGGGACAACGAACTGCTCCGCCCACGCGCCAATGAGATCGGCCGCGCGGGCTGCCGCGCCTTGTTTAGTCAAGAGGTGATCAGCCTTGTCCAAAGCGACGAGAGACTTGGGGTAGCGCGTAGTGCGGAAGATGTTCTGGGCGTTATCGATGCCAACGGTCTGATCAATTGGGGAGTGCAGCACCATGAGAGGCTTACGCAGACGCGGAAGGTATGCCTCTGGGTTGGTATCAGCAAGGTCTTCGAGGAAAAGGCGCGAAATAGTCAGCGCGCGGCCACCCAAGGTGACCTCTACCTCGCCATTGGCATCGACCTGGCCAATCTTGTCGGCGTAGTGCAGCACAGAGTGCGCGGGATCGAAAGGGGCGCCAATGGTGGCGACGGCCTTGAGGGAACGAATGTCATTGGCTGCTGCGAGAGCGGCCGCGCCGCCCAGCGAGTGGCCCATGAGCAGCTGCGGCGCGGAATAATTCTTGACCAGCCAGTCGGCGGCGGCCTGGATATCAGCAACATTTTGGCTGAAACATGTGTCCGCGAAATTTCCTTCGGATTGGCCTAGGCCAGGAAAATCGAAGCGCAGGGTAGCGATGCCAAAGTTAGTCAGCTGCTTGCTCACGCGGGCAGCGCCCGGGGTATGGCGCGAACCGGCAAAGCAGTGCGCAAAGATGGCGAAGGCTTGCGGAGGGGAGTCAGGGAAGTCGATGGTTCCGGCCATCGTGGTACCGGTGCTGGAGGGGAGCGACACGTTCACGGATTGCATGACCATAAGGATATAAGGGCGAACGCACGCCTGCGAACCGGGGTTGACTAGAGTCGATAGAAGACCTGTATGACGCACAAGGATGGAGGAGTGCTCATGGGCGCATTCGATTGGTTCTGGAAGGCAATGGGCGCGCAGTCCGAACGCAACAATAAGAAGTCGAAAGCCGTTGTAACGGCCGCAGATTCCGCGGTGGAGGATATCGCGAACCTGTCGGATGCAGAGGTTGCCGCCACCGCACGGGAGTGCGTGAAGGACGGCAAGATCGCGGATAAGTCCCGCTTCCTCGCAGCCCTGGCCGTGGCCAGTGAACGCAAGCTTGGCATGCGTCCTTTTACAGTCCAATCCCAAGCTGTGCTGCGACTTCTTGAAGGTGACGTTATCCAGATGGCCACCGGCGAGGGAAAGACGCTGGTGGGCGCCATGGCCGCGACTGGTTTCGCGCTCACCGGTAAGCGCGTGCACCTGGTGACAGTCAACAATTATCTAGCAGCGCGTGATGCCGAATGGATGCGCCCGCTCGTGGAATTCTTTGGACTCACGGTGGCCTCGGTAACGGAGAAGCTCGGCGCGGAAGAACGCCGCGCGGCCTACCTATCCGACATCATCTATGCGCCAGTCAATGAGCTCGGTTTCGACGTGCTACGGGATAACCAGATCACGTCCCGCGAGCAGACGGTGCAAGCGCGCGCGGATGTGGCGTTGGTGGATGAAGCGGATTCTGTGCTTGTCGACGAAGCCCTCGTCCCACTCGTCCTCGCCGGAAATCGCCCCGGTGAGGAATCTACGGGCCACATCACCAACGTGGTCTCCCGGCTGCGCGAGGAACAGGACTACGTTATCGCGGAGGATGGGCGCACGGTCGCGCTCACCGATGAGGGCGCGGCACGCGTGGAGCGCGAATTGGGCCTCGACTCTCTCTACTCGGAGGAGAACATCGGCTCCGTGCTAGTTAAAGTCAACTTGGCGCTGCACGCTAAGGCATTGCTTATCCGCGATATTCACTACATCATCACGGAAGGAAAGCTGCAGCTTATCGACGCCTCCCGCGGCCGCGTCGCCGAACTGCAGCGCTGGCCGGATGGCCTTCAAGCGGCGGTGGAGGCCAAGGAAGGCTTGGAGGTATCGGAAGACGGGCGCATCCTCGACACCATTACGCTCCAGGAGCTCATGCGGCGCTATCCGCTGGTGTGCGGCATGACCGGTACCGCAGTGGAGGCAACAGACCAACTGCGTCAGTTTTATGACCTGCACGTCTCCGTCATCGACCGTAACAAGGAACTGCAGCGCTTCGACGAACCTGACCGCATTTATGCCTCCGTGGATGAAAAATCCCGTGCCATCGTCAATGAAATCGTGGCAATTAATAGAACTGGACAGCCGGTGCTCGTGGGTACCCACGACGTTGCTGAATCAGAAGACCTCGCCGAAGCCCTCCGGGCACGGGGGATTACGGTCAACGTCCTTAACGCAAAGAATGATGAGGACGAGGCGCGCATCGTCGCGGAAGCAGGTGACGTGGGGCGAGTGACCGTGTCCACCCAGATGGCGGGCCGCGGCACCGATATCAAGCTTGGCGGCGCGGATGAGTCAGACCGTGAAGCCGTTGTTGAGAAGGGCGGATTGGCAGTGCTCGGCACGTCACGCCACCGCTCCTCTCGTTTGGATAACCAGTTGCGCGGGCGTGCAGGCCGCCAAGGAGATCCCGGGAAGTCTCTCTTCTTTGTCTCCTTGGAGGATGACGTGGTCAAACAGGGTGGGGAAGATGAATCCTTGTCCGCGCGACCTGATGCCAACGGGCTTATTGACTCCAAGCGGGTTCGTGATTTCATCGCGCACTGCCAGCGCGTGACCGAGGGCCAACTGCTGGAGATTCACGCACAGACATGGAAATACAACCAGCTGCTCGCGGATCAGCGCATCATCATCGATGAACGCCGTGCCAAGCTGCTCGATACCGATCAAGCCTGGCAGGAGTTGGCTGAGCGGGCGCCCGAACGTGCCGCTGAGCTGGCTGATATTCCTGCGTCGGCTCGTGAGCGGGCTGCCCGCGAGATTATGCTGTATCACCTAGATTTGGCGTGGGCCGACCACCTGGAGCTGATGGATGACGTTCGTGAATCTATCCACTTGCGCGCCATCGCTCGCGAAACGCCTATCGACGAGTACCACCGCATCGCGGTGCGTGAATTCAAGGACTTGGCGCAGCGGGCAGTTGATGATGCTCTTGATACTTTTAAGACTGTGCTTATTGATTCTGAGGGTGCCCACCTAGAGGATCATGGGCTGTCCCGACCGAGCGCCACGTGGACTTATATGGTCTCTGATAACCCACTATCTGGGGGCGGAAACTCCGTGCTCAAGGGCATAGGAAACATTTTCCGCTAATGTAAATGCGCCAGAGGTGACTCGCGCGGACAGCGGAGTCGCTAATATGGAATGAGTCAACATCGATCCGACCCTTCGGAGGTAAAAATGAGCGAGAATACCGGAACGCCGGAACCGCAGGCAGAGACTACTTCTGTCTTCCGCGCTGATCTTCTCAAGGAGATGGAAAACGGCACCGCGGCGGGTTCTGACGCCTCCGTTGCCGGCGCTGAGAACCTGGCAGAGGGCCAGGCGTTGCTCGTCGTAAAGCGTGGCCCTAACGCTGGCGCACGCTTCCTGCTGGATCAGCCGACCACCACCGCTGGACGCCACCCAGAAGCAGATATTTTCCTTGATGATGTCACGGTGTCCCGCCGCCATGCCGAGTTCCGCGCCAAAGATGGCCAATTTGAGGTTGTCGATGTCGGATCGCTCAACGGCACCTACGTCAACCGTGAGCCGCGCAACGCGCAGGTGCTGGAAGTAGGCGATGAAATCCAGATCGGTAAGTTCCGCCTGGTATTTATTGCCCCTAAATAAAATAGTTCTAGTTAGTAGGAACTAGTTGGGGACGAGGGGAGTAGGTTTATCTCGCTCCCTATCCACGTTCCCGCTGTGTCCAAGTGAAACCGTGTAGAAAGCAGTAGTAGTCCTATCGTGAGTGCGCAGAAGTCCACCGCCGCTGCCGCAGCAGCGTCTTCCGTGGCCAAGAAGACCAAGCCTGCTAAGCAGAAGCCTATGTCCATTGGCGTAACGCTGAAGCACGTTCAGAAGCAATTCCCGGACGTGACGGTGTCGAAGATTCGCTTCTTGGAATCCGAGGGGCTGATTACTCCGGAGCGCACCGCAAAGGGCTACCGTCGCTATTACCAAAAGGACTTGGACCGCCTGCGCTACATTCTGACCGCGCAGCGTGATCACTACACCCCGCTCAAGGTCATTCGGGAACAGCTGGATGCAATGGACTCGGGGCAGGTGACGGCTATTGTTTCCTCCCAGGCTGAGGCCCTCATCAGCGCTGAGCAGCTACGTGCCCCGGTGGTCACCAGGCTTACCGACGCCGACGTGGCCGACCAAGCCGGAACCACGCAGGAAAACATCGCGAAACTGGTCTCGGTGGGCCTGATCAAGCCGGATCCGGCGGGCTTCTTTGACACGGATGATGTGTCCATCGTTTCCGCGGCCGTCGCGCTGGAGTCCTTTGGGCTCGAGGCGCGGCAGTTGAAATCGCTGCGCAATGCTGCCCGCCGCCAGGCGGACATGATTTCGCAGGTGGCAACTCCGGTTGCGCATTCGAAGTCTGATACTGCCCCGCAACAGGCCGAAGAGCTGTCCCAGCAGATGGCGGCCCTGGTTTTATCGCTTCACGGGACGTTGGTCAAAACCGAGCTTCGCGACGAATTCCGACCTTAAGTCTTTCTAGGGCATTGATTCCTGGACCCGCGATGGAATGGCATGCGCCCAAGCTTCGCGACGACTTCTCGTGCCTTTCCGAGTATCTCTACGCCGCCTAGTTTATGTGTAAGAAAAGTGTGTAAAAGTGGGTCCCATGACTACTGAAGTACTGAAATTTCTAGGAATCCATCCCGTCGGTCCCGAGAACAATCTGTGTGCTCTTTTCTACTGGGAAGACGCGGACCGCCACGTGCCAGTGTGGGTCTCACCGATTGATGGGGCGCGCGTGCTGCAAGTCCTCGAGCGGCATTTCAACGCGCGGCCAAGCACCTACGAGCTGCTCATCGCCTTCGCGGACCAGCTCGACGGCATTGAGCACATCTGCGTCTCCGAGTATCGCAAGGGCGTTTTCATGGTTGATCTCGTGGACGGAACCGGCGAAGAGCACGATGCCCGTTTGTCCGATGCACTCGTCTTGGCAGACCACTATGGGCTGCCCATCCATTTTGAAAAAGGCGTGCTCGACGAGGTGGCCATCTACATTAGCGACGAGGACCTCAAAGAGTATTACGGCCTAGAGCGCGAGGCGGAATCCCCGGAGACCTTTCCAGAAAAGCGCATGCGTGATTTTCAAGAGCGAGCCGCTCAGCAGAATTCGCAGGACGATGATGACTTCGAGCAGATGATGCGTGATTCTGGCATATCGGAGGAGGACTTGCTCGGTGGAGAGGAAGGCGAAGACTAACTCCATCACTGCGAGGAGCCTAAGTTCCCCGTGGTTCAATATCGCACTTATGCCCTAAACCGGCCTTGATGGACACAGCGGCGCCTTGCGGGCGCCGCGTTTTTGTGCTGCCAGTGATAATTTTTAATGACACGCGTGTGACTAATGATGACAAAGTGAATCAAAAAGTCTAAAGTTCTACTAGAGGTTCACGCCGGACGACTCTTGACGCCGTCGCAGACGTGCCCTTTAATAGAAAAACAGAACTCCCCTCAAGTATCACTGGAGTAATTACGTGAGCAGTAAGAATGATCGTTCTGAGTCCAGCGCCATGCCGCTCGACGATGTCGCAGCCAACACCTACGTTCAGGAATCCCTCTTCGATGTAGGACCTGATGAGGAACTGGGCTACCGCGTTCCCATCGCTTGTCAGGTGGCTGGAATCACCTATCGCCAGCTGGACTACTGGGCGCGTACCGACTTGGTCAAGCCCTCGATCCGTACCGCCCGTGGCTCTGGTTCCCAGCGCTTGTACTCTTTTAAGGACGTACTGGTCCTGAAGATTGTCAAGCGCCTTCTGGATACCGGAATCTCCCTCCAGAACATCCGCCTCGCCGTGGAATCTCTGCGCGACCGCGGCGTCAATGATCTTGCTGAGCTCACCTTGGTATCGGACGGCACCACGGTCTACGAGTGCCGCTCTAACGACGAAGTTATTGACCTGCTGGCCGGCGGCCAGGGCGTGTTCGGAATCGCCGTGCCGGGTATTCTCAAGGAACTCTCTGGCACGATTACTTCCTTCCCAGCCGAGCGTGTTGTGGAGGAAGAAGACATCGACGTTGTCATTGGCCTCGACGAGCTAGCCGCTCGCCGCAAGCGCAAGACCTCCTAAAATTCTGCCGCAGGCAACCGCCGCTGCTCCTCCAGCGCACTGCAGCTCACGTCAGTGCCGTAGAGGATGTGGCGGCGTTTTGCTGTGCAGCCCTGGTTTTAGGTGACCGTACACCGCCGGCTGCGCATATTACGCCCCAGCGGCGCTCGTGATGCTTTCTTGGGCATCGGAGGGATTCGAGACAGTGGAGTAAACATCGGCGAGTTTCTCCAGTTCCACGTCCTTCTCGGCATCACCAATATGCACCACGGTCAAACTAACGCCCTCACCACGAGCGTTTTTGGCCGCCTCCGCAAAGCTTGCGTCATCCATATCTTGTTGGGTTCCCGTGGTAATCAGCACGACGCGAGTGTTCTCTCCGCTTCCAGCTGTTTGATCCGTGGCGTTATCGAGTGCCGCTACGACGGCGCTGCGTGTCTGTGGAACACCACCGGTGCCGAACTGCCCCACGGCAAAGGCGACGTTCTCGGCGTCGCCATAAGCAACATTTTGACGGAAGCCCACGGTGGCAGTCGCGGAAATGGGGGAGGAATAGTTCCAGAGAGCCACCTGGCTTCCCTTCGCGCCGACGGCCGACGCCGCCTCCGCCACGCCCTGAGTCACCGTATCGAAGTACGGCGCAAGGTTGTCGGAAGTATCGAGGAGGAACAGCGTATTCGGCGCGACATCTTCAGGGGCCTTGTTCTCCGAGGTGGGCGTGGTCGAAGAAGGCAGCTCTGATTCCGAAGACTTGGCCTCAGTGCTGGTGGGGGTCTCCTCAGCAGAAGTCGCGGAGGTTGTGTCTGCAGCCACTGTCTCAGTGTTTGAGGAGTCCCCCTCCCGGAAAAGGAAGAAACCGCCGATGGCCAAGGCTAACACCGCCAGGATGGCCACGATGATGACCCACGGCGCAAATGCGTAGTTATTCTTACCATCCGAGTGCCGGGCCATCTTTTTCCTTCCGCGCTGAGGTCTCGGGGCCGCGCAATGCGTCCCGACGGGTCACATCAATGGTTCCTCATTGTAGCGGCTAGCGTAGCCCGAATTTGGGAGACAAGCCGCGCACGGAGTGGCTCGGAGGCGTCGGCAAGCGCGCGTTGGCGCCGTACATACTCCGACTTTCCCTCGGACGTTTCGATAGGTACGACACCAAAGCCCCATTCGCGACAATCATAAGGAGAGGCCTCCATATCGAGCGTGCGTGCGGCGACGGCCAGCCGGAAGGTGTCAAGAAACAGCTCACCCGGCACCAACGGCCCCAATTTCCACGCCCACTTATAGAGATCCATGTTCACATGGACGCACCCTGCTTGGTCGTTTTCCGGCTGGTCTTCGCGATTCAGCACCGTGAGATTGAGCGGCCGCGCGGGCTCCGTAAAGAAACGGAAGGCATCGTAGTGCGTGCATTTGACGCGGTGCTTGTCGACGACCTCATTCGTCCCCTCCGCTCCTAACCGCAACGGCAAGTCGTGGCGAGGAGTATCGGTGTGGTAGACCATGGCCCATTCATGCAGCCCAAAACAATCAAATTGCGTGGGGTTGCACGTGGTCTTTTCCAGTAAGTCCAGGATGTAGCGCACGGTACCGCCGCGGCGCTCGAGGAAGGCCTCGGTGTCCAGCGTGACTCCCTCGGAGGTGTTGCGGTAGTAGCGCCATTCGCTGTGCGGAGCGTCCCCTTCCAGGGTGATACCTACGCCTGGGTGCCAACGGCGGAGATGCGAAGGGCGGACGGGGTAGTACTCGAAGAGGAAGTCGTAGACAGGGTGGTAGGAGCCTGGGTGGCGATAGCGCGCGAGGAACTCATCTGCTGACTCTTCATGCTTGCGCATCTGAGCTTGCCAGGCTGTGGTCTGCAGAATCATCGTTGACCTGCGTTGCCCCGTCGGCGGCGCGGGTTACGGCGGCGCTGGCCTTGGTTACCTGCTCGTTGACGCGAAGGCTGTTGCTGGTGTGGTGGCCCGAGCGGTTCACCCTTTGGCTTGCGTGCACCGGTCATCTGGGCAAGCTCAGGACTGCTGGCGGGGTTGGCGCGGTCGCTGATGTCGAGGTCGGTGTGTTTGACCCCGGCTTTCGCAATGAGTTTGGCCACTTCGTTGCGCTGTTCATCAGTGACGAGCGTGACCACGGTGCCTGAATCTCCACCGCGGGCCGTGCGGCCGGAACGGTGCAGGTAGGCCTTGTGTTCCGCGGGCGGGTCAACGTGGACGACGAGGGAAACGTCCGCGATGTCGATTCCACGCGCGGCGATGTCGGTGGCGACGAGCACCGGAACGCTGCCGTCGGCGAAGCCTTCTATAGCCTTCGTCCGCGAACCCTGGCCCTTATCGCCGTGGAGAGGCAGCGCATTGATTCCGACTCTGCGGAGCTTCTTGGCCTGCCTGTCGACGCCGTGCTTAGTGCGCATGAACATGATGGTCTTGCCTTTGCGGGCACCCAGGCGCAGGACGACGTCGTTGCGCGCCTCACGGGTGCCGATGAAAATCAGATGGTGTTCCATCGTGTCCACGGCGGCCTCGACGGGTGCGGTGGAGTGAGTTACGGGCTCGTGCATGAACTGCTCGACCAGTTTGTTCACCTCACCGTCGAGAGTGGCGGAGAAGAGCAAACGCTGGCCTTCTTCAGGGGTGAGCTTGAGCAGTTTGCGCACCTGGGGAAGGAATCCCATATCCGCCATCTGGTCGGCCTCGTCGAGGGCAGTGATGGTGACGTGGTCGAAGAAGAGCTTGCCCTGGTCGATAAGATCCTGTGCGCGCCCCGGTGTTGCAACGAGCAGGTCGACTGGGCGCGCAAGTGAGCGAATGTGGTTGTTGATGTTGACGCCTCCGACCACCGCAAGCACACGCAGGCCGAGGGCAGCTGCCGGTTCTTCCAGGCGCTGCTGGATCTGGGTCGCCAGCTCACGTGTTGGCGCCAGAACCAGCCCACGTGGGCGCGCTGGGCGGGAAACTCCGGATTCTGCCAGCCGGGACAACATAGGAAGACCGAACGTAAAGGTCTTCCCCGAACCGGTGGGGCCGCGGCCGAGGACGTCCTTGCCGGAGAGGGCGTCGGGAATCGCAGCTTCTTGGATAGGGAAGGGGGTCGTGATGCCCTGCTTATCTAGAACACGGACAACATCGCGGGGGAGGCCGAGATCGGCGAAAGTACTCATCGGTTGGCAGTCTAATGCGCAGCGCCGCCAGACCGAAAAGCTAGGACGGGGAACGGGCCTCGCGTCCTGCATTTTTCAGGATATTGTGACGTGGTTCTCTGTTAGATTGATGGGCATGACGAACCCTTTCGCTAACCCGCAACAACCGCCCGGTGGATTTGGCCAGAACCCACAGCAAGGGCAACCAGCGCACAACCAAGTACCGCCCGGATTTAACAATCAGAATCAAGGGCCTAACGCCAGCGGACCAGCAATGCCGCAGCCGCCGGAAAAGAAGTCAAGCTCGAAGAAGGTGCTGTGGATTGTACTAGCAGTAGTCCTTGTACTCGCTATTATCGCAGCCGTCGCAGTCGTTGCTGCAGTTTCCTTCTTCAAGGATGTCGCGGCCGATTTCGACGAGGCACCACGAGACGTCGCGGCTTCCGACGACGCGTATTGGAACAGCACGTACGACGCTGATGATGTCGACAGGATCCGCGCCTCTGAGGAAGCTGCTCCGGTACCCGCGCCGCTTATTGAGCTTTCGGACGAGTGCTATGAGGACACGTCTTTCTTTGGGCAGTCGGACTTTCTGAGCCTGGATGTACAGTGGGTTCCGACGATCTCTTGTATCTATGGCCCGGACAGGGAGTTCGTGGCTCAGTACACAGAGAACGCGGACGCGATTCGCGATACAGAAAGCGTTGGGCTGAGCGATTCCGTTGAGGACTTCACTTCGGCCCGCGGTTCTCAGATTGCCGCCTTTGGTGAGGCAGAGGAGTACGTGATTGCGGAAGTGCTTGAGGACGGTAGCGCGGTCATCGAGTACGTCATGGATGGCTATGACGACAACGGAGACGAAGCTGACTTGAATGATTTAGCAACCTATCTTGTGGGTGCAGGCATCCTTGAGCTGACTCCGGGAGGCCCGCCGGTGGATGCCTAGCTTTTAGCGGCGCACGTCCCTCCCATTCGCCAGCCGCACAGCCCGCGAGGGCGTATTTGTTATACGCAGACTGTGCGGAAAGGCGGGGTAGCGGGCGGCAGAGGATTCGGCCGACGTCGCTCCAGGTTGATGCCTTTCGAGTGCTGGCCTGAAAGTGTTTCGCTGCGGTTGCTCATCGGACGGTTGACTTGTTGTCACGCACCACAGGTGTCCCGTTAATCTTTTGGTTGGCGGGTTTTGTTCTTTAAGGGCTAAAGGGCCCACTGCTCCCGCTGTGTTTTGCGGCATGTGAACCGTGGCCTGGGATCTCCTAGTTTCCCGCGTACCTTGTTGTGGTTTGTGGGTGGTGTTGAACTGAAGGATCACCGATGTGCCCGTCAACGTTGCTGTGGTTGACGGGGGGCCTGACCCCCGGAAAGTAGACACGTCGG
>NZ_KV817239.1:0-221 GCF_001814605.1 Corynebacterium sp. HMSC074C01
CACACTATTGAGTTCTCAAACATCATCCGCACACCACAACAAAAATTAACCAAACGTTAACCCTCTCGCAGCGGCCCGAACACCCTTACCCAACAAGCTCAACCAAAGTCAAACCCGCCGAACAACCATTGCCCGAACATCTACCACCAGTTAACCTCCCGGCTACCTCGCGGCGACCTCGATAAATATACGCACACCCCCAACAAACAACAAATCCCCAG
>NZ_KV817240.1:0-5615 GCF_001814605.1 Corynebacterium sp. HMSC074C01
CCCCCCCCTGCGTAATTGCAGGGTTTTGGCGCTGGTGGGGGTGGTGCTAAATGGCTTTACGCAAAATCGGCACCAGCCGCGACGTGGCGGCATTCACCCTTACCGGCGATTCCGGTTGGCGCACCCCCACCGGCAAGAATCAAACATGGGTAACGACTGGGGAAACCTCTATAACTCTCGAAGCAGGCACCTACCTCATCGAGGGGCCGCCAAATGTCGCCCAGTACAACCGCTCGCCGTGGACAAACGAGGGCAGTATCACGCCCCCAGCCGTGGTGGAGTACACCGAGGACAAGCAACTGTACTGCCAGTACAACGGAGTGCTGAAGATCACCAGACTGTAGCCGTCTTGGGTGGTGGTCGCCGTGGCGCTTAAGCGCATCAGTCAGCCGCTAACCGATCTAGGGAGCAGCGAACACCTGGACAACCTCACTACCACCGGCGTGTATCACCAAGCTCTGTCAAGAAACACAGACGTAAATAATGGCTACCCGGAGGCACAAGCTGGCCTACTCGAAGTCATCTCCCCGCCAGGCGTACAGATGGTGTACCAGCGCTACACCGTCTATAACTCCCGCGCCTTGTACTTCCGAGGTTTCTACGGCTCATCGTGGGGGCCGTGGAAAAAAGTCCTGACCGAGTAGACAACCAGCTTTCTGTGCGACCCTCTGACCGCCCCGTGGTTAGGGGGACGCTCACGTTTATGGAGGAACATTTATGACACCTGATGAAATCACCGCAGCAATCCGGCGGCTAGACGACGCTCAGTTTCAGGAGCTTTTGGCCTGGGTAGTCACCCCAGAGCGTGAACGTCGTGCCGCGCAAGCCGCCGTTGAGCAAGCACAAGCCGATTTGGTGGCCGAGCTACAAGAAGCGGGCAAGTTAGACAAGCCGAAGGCCGTCACCGTGGAGGAGGCTATCGCAGCGCCGGACAAGGTGCCCGCGTGGGAGAACCCGCTCACCGACCACTCGCGCATGTACGCGAAGACCAATGTTATTACCCACAACCAGCGTTTCTGGGAGTCCACCCACCCCGGGCTTAATGCCTGGGAGCCAGGCGCACACGGCGTCGACGAGCACATCTGGCGCGACATCACCCAGCAGGTGCACCCCACCGCCCCGGGTGAAAACACCGCCACGCCTGGTGCTATCCCCTTCGCCCCGGAGCTTCCGGTGGAGGAGGGCGACCTCATTGAGTACGAGGGCGTGACGTACCGCGTGCTCAGCGCCCACACCACCCAGACCTACTGGCCACCCGCTGAGTCACCCAGCCTATTCCAGCGCACGTAAACCCCAACCCCTGCTGACCGCCCCGGTTGGTGGGGGATTCTCATATTGGAAGGGAGCACAATCATGGTCACAATGCCGGTGCCTAAGGGCTTCGTGGTCACCTCGCCGCTTGGCCCACGATGGGGCACTACCCACTGGGGAGTAGATTACGGCGTGGCTGGTGGCTCAGGCGGCAAGCCCATCTACGCAATCAAGGACGGCACGGTCATCGCGGCTGGCCCTGCTTCGGGGTTCGGGCAGTGGATTCGCCTTGACCACCCCGCCAGCGTCGGCGGCAATGAGTCCGTCTATGGGCACATCATCCCCGAGGTGACGGTGGGGCAGCGGGTGCGGGAAGGGCAGCGTATCGGTCGCATCAACCCCGATTCACGTACTAACGGAGGTGTGGCACCTCACCTGCACATTGAGGTGTACCGCTACTCATGGGTGGCCCCAGCCCGCCGTGTGCTTGGGCAAACAATTCTCGACCCGCAGGAAGTGCTGCGCGGCGCGAAGTGGCCGGGCGAGTCTCGGCCCACCAATCAGACCAAGTTGAAACCGGAGGCGGGAACATTGTTTGGCGTTGACGTTAGTGAGCACCAGGACGGAATGAGCCTCAAGCATGCGAATCTCGAGGGTATCGACTTCGCCATCATCCGCACCACGGACGGCACCTACAAGGATCGCTGTTACCGCTCGCACCTGGATGATGCTGAGGGCGCGGGGATGCTCACCGCCGCGTATCACTACCTCCGTAACCCGTCGGAGGGTACGACGATTCAGCAGCAGGTGCAGGCCTCCCTGGAGGTCATGGGCGATGCGAAGCGCCCGATGTGGATTGATGTGGAGACCAACGCGGGCCTTCATGTTGACCACATCCGCCAGTGCAAGGCTGAGTTTGAGCGCCGGGGCGTGCGCGTTATCGGCGTGTATTCCTATGTGCCCTACTGGGAGGGGCGCATTAGCCCGAGTGAGCCGGACAGCCACGAGTTCGGGGCGTTCTGGGTAGCCGCTTACGGCGCCAACCCGAGGGGCAAGCCCCGCGAAATCTACCCCGGCTACCAGCACCGCCAATGGGACTACCCGCTCGGCAATCAAAAGCCCGCCCTGTGGCAGTTCGGCAGCAACGCCCTAGTGGCCGGGCACGCGGTAGACATCAACGCCTTCAGGGGCAGCAGGGCACAGCTGGAGGCACTATTCACAGGACAGCAAAAGGAGGAGGAGGAAGACGTGAGCAATCTCTACTCACAAATCACCACATTCATCTCGGGCTACCTAGGCCCCCAGATTGACGCCCTACAGGACGTATGGACGCAGCTACGCGGCCCGAAGGGCAAGGGCTGGCCGCAGCTCGGGCAGAACGACAAGGGCCAGAACCTCACACTGGTCGACGCGGTGGCGGCGCTGCGCGCCGATGTGGCACGCCTTGAGAAGAAGCTGGAGGGCAAGCGATGACACGACCTTCACCAATGCTCACTGAGGTGGGCGAGTATTTGGCTGGTGCGGTGGCCGCGGAGTTGGTGGCGCAGCCGTGGTGGCTGCGGCGCAAGGGCACGATAATGCTGGTGCTGCAAGCGTTGGCGTGGCTGGCAGGTATCCTCCCTGTCGTGCTGACAGACTCCCCGGAGTGGTTTATCTTCGTCGCTGGTGGTGTGGGCTTCATCCTGACCACGCTGCTGAACGCTTTGACGGTGGATGGTGTGACGCCTTCCATGGCGCCGCGATTGGCGGAGCAGGCGGAGGTGGCGCAGGCCGAGGCTACGGCCCCACCCTTGCCGGTCTATACCGGGCCGACCACAGCGGGGGAGTAGCCGTGACCCGCACCCTACGGCTCATTATCGCCGCGCTCGCCTTCCAAGAGGCGTCACGCGGGCTGGACTACCTGTTCGGTGACAGCAGGCCCGGAACCGGCGTGTTCGAGATAGACAGTATTGGCCCGGCCTTCGCCTGGGGGCTGGCATGCGTTATCGCCGCCCTGGTCATCACGGTGGGGCTGGTCACTAAGCGGGATAATGTCGTGCGCTCGGGCGCAATGCTGTCGGCGGCTATCTACATCGCCTTCGCCCTCATGGTTGTGGACAACGTTTACGCAGATGACACGATAGACGACTGGCGGTATCTCACCCTGTACCTCAGTGCCGCGTTCATCTGGGGAGTCATCGCCTGGGCGCTCACCGTCCGCATGGCAGTCGCGAAAAACCGGAAGGAGCATAGTGCAGATTGACGAAATCCTCACGTTCCTATCCGGCTCCAAGAACCCGCTGGGGTTCTTCCTCTCCATCGCTATTATCCTCGCCGTCGTCTCGGGTTTGTTCTCCAAGGCGGCGGAGAACTACGGCGGCATCATAGGCGCAGCCGGCAAGGCTCTCACCCGCCACAAGCAGGCAGCGATCGCCGCCGATGAGGCCAGTGATGCGCGCCGCCTCGACCGGATGGAGGAGACGATTCAGCGCCTGGATGAGGAAGTGGGGGAGCTACGCGCCAAGGACAAAAGCCACCACGAGTATCAGCTTTACGTGGCTGGGTACTGGCGCAAGCTCCAGTTCTGGGCCGTGGAGAAGGACATTACTTTGCCACCGCCGCCGATGATGACGTACCCGGAGTGGAAGATAAGCACCTACCCCGACACCAACTAGGCTTGTGAAAGTCTTTGAAGTTTGACCCTCACCCCACAGCGGGGTGGGGGTCCTTTTCTGCGTTTTATAGGTTATCCCGCTCCCACGCTTGCAGCTCCACACCAGGGGAGCGCTGCACCAGCTCACGCACATCAGACATGTGCTCCTGCCAGCGGCGCACAGTCCACCGCACATTAGTATGCGAGCACCCATTCATCCGGCTAATCGCAGACCAGGATTCACCCTCCTCCCACATACGCCACCATCGTGCCGACCGCTCCCCACCTTTGTGTGACCGATAGGTGTTAATCCTGGCGCACAGCTCACTACATGTAGGCACCACCATCCGTGTCTTCATCGGGGGACGCCCACACACCACACAGGGTCGAATCCTCTTCTTCGCCCCCTTGATATTCTG
Organism: Corynebacterium sp. HMSC074C01; assembly: GCF_001814605.1. NCBI lineage: Bacteria > Bacillati > Actinomycetota > Actinomycetes > Mycobacteriales > Corynebacteriaceae > Corynebacterium > Corynebacterium sp. HMSC074C01. The sequence continues at coordinate 4,303 of NZ_KV817240.1, forward strand.
CCGTGCACGCTGCGCATGGACCTCGATGTCCACGCCCCGGCGCTTGAAAGCAGACTCGTCGCGGGCGTGGGACGCGGCAGTGGGGTCACGCTTCGCCTCAAACTTCTTCCACCCCTCAGACCCCACGCGGGCTTTCGCCTTCTTCGACTGCTTAGCGCTGACCTCCGGCGACACCAAGGGAATCTTTTGGGGGATGCCGTGCTTCTCCCTGTACTCGTCAGCGGTCACCTCATGGGTAATGGCCACATGCGCCGCGAGGGACTTGTACATACGCCCACACTCGTGGCACAGGATGCGCTCATCATCTCCGTCGATGATGCCGTACCGGCCATGCCCGTCTTTGTCCCCGACGTTCATTAGCGCTGCACCATTTTGCTGATGGCCTGCTTGGACACCCCGGCGGCGCGGGCCACGCTGGCCTGGCTAGCCCCAGCAGCAATAGCAGCACGGATTGCTTTGTCACGCTCACTACGTAGGGCGTCAGCGGTGTCGGCGGCGTCCTGGTAGTCGGCGGCAGCTTCTTCGAGGGTGGCGAGCTGGCGCTGTCCTAGGTCGCCGGCGTTGCGGGCGGACTTCACAGCACCGATGAGGAAGTCAGCGTCATCGTCTCTGAGCTCGTCCTCGTCAATGTCCCGCCCCTCCAGCTCTTCAAGCTGGGTGATGTAGGTGCGGAGTGCGTCTTCGGCGGCGTCGGTGTCCATGTCGAGCATGTAGTGGAGAGTTTCAGCCAGATTGTTGATGGTGGTCATGGCGGTTCCTTTCTGGTTGTGGTTGGTGTTTCTTGGTGCCCGGCGGGGGAGTCGAACCCCCGCATGGTGACCGTCCGGGCTGCTGGGTTAGAGGGCGTTGGCTTCGACGATGCCCCAGAAGTCGGCATCCTCGTCGAGGTAGAAACCTTCGCCTTCGGTCTTGATGAGGGCGTCGGCGATAGTGTCCACGTCGTGCTCGTTGGCGTACTCGCCGAGTGGTTCGATGATTTCGCGCTGTACTGCTTCGTTCCAGGTGGTGTAGGTGGTCATTGTTCTTGTCCTTTTCTTTGTGCTCTCTGCCTTACACCCCTAAGTATAGTCACTACGGTTTACAAGTCAAGCGGGTTGACGTGTGTTAGTGGTCACATTTTAGGGGTGGTGACACCAATACCGTCGAGGCCCCAAAATCCCACGACAATCCCACGACATGCGCCACCGTAAACCGCTGTAAACGGCTGCAAACGACTGTATAGACGAAAACGCAGAAACCCCCTCCCACCAGCATAAACGCTAGTAGAAGGGGGTGAATTATTTGCTCCTCCAACTGGGCTCGAACCAGTGACC
>NZ_KV817241.1:0-10404 GCF_001814605.1 Corynebacterium sp. HMSC074C01
ATTTGCTCCTCCAACTGGGCTCGAACCAGTGACCCTTCGATTAACAGTCGAATGCTCTGCCAACTGAGCTATGGAGGAATATGCGTATGCTACTGAACAAATCTCTCTGCTCCGTGCAACGAGAAGTAACTATATAGGCCTATGGTTTAAAGTTGCAAATCCCCTGCATATGGCTTTGATTGGCGGTGCTTTCTCGCAAATTTTTAATTCTGGGCATGAAGCCGGGTGATAGGTTTGCATGAGGGCGGACTGGTAGGCTTGCCGCTGGAAAGCAACTAAGAGAAAGCTACTCGTTGAAAATTCTTGTACTCTCACATTATTGGCACCCGCAGAATGGTATCCCGCAGAGGCGCTGGCAGTGGCTTACATCAGTTCTGCGTGAAGCGGGACATGAAGTTGATGTGATTGCGCCGCCCAGAAAGTTTCGTAGAAATATGGGTTTTGCAAAATGGATTGGTTCATTGCGAGAACTTAGTTCACCATTGGGTGTTGGTGAGGAAGGGGAATCGGGGGAGCAAATTATTCGAACTGTGGCGCTTCCCTCAACTTCTAGTTTGACGACGAGGGTGGTAAGCCAAGTCTCGGTCGCAGTTGGCCAGTTATGCATTGCTTTGTTGCGGTGCCGCAAGGGATCTTCAGTTAGGCCAGACGTAATAGTCGCTACCGTGCCAGCATTACCGACTGCCGTAGTCGCTTGTATTGTGGGAAGGCTTCTTAAGGTGCCATATGTTATAGATCTGCGGGACGCTTGGCCTGACCTTTTGCAGGAATCTGCTCGCTGGAATGAAAGTCTTGGGGCGCACTCTTGGCGGCAGAAAGTTCTAAGTAAGGGGCCTTTGCAATTAGTTAAGGCGATGACAAAGGTCGGTTTGGACTTTGCTCTGCTTCAGGCAAATGGTGTTGTCGCCACCTCGTCATGGTTGCGAAACGATCTTGCAAAGAAGAAGGAAGTGAACGGCCGCAACGCGGAACCATGTTTGGCGACGGTTAGAAATGTTTTCCCTCGGGAAATAGATTTTGTGAAAAGCGCTAAGTCTCTGAGAGATTCATCAGAGCTTAACGTGCTTTATGCCGGCACGATCGGGCGGGCACAAGACCTAGAAAATGTCCTGCAGGCTGCAAAGATAGCTAAAGAACAAGGGGTTAAGATCAACTTGCGTTTTATAGGCGCAGGGGATGGAAAGAAGAGGCTGATTGAGAGAGCGCAACAATTGGGAGTTGAAGCAAGATTTGAGAAACAGCGCTCCGTTGATGAAATGCTTGAGCCGTACCTTTGGGCGGACACAGCTCTTGTTCATTTGGCTAACTGGGAACCATTAGAGCGAACAGTGCCCTCCAAAACCTATGAACTGATGGAAGCAAAGATTCATATTTCAGCTGTTGTTAAAGGAGAAACGGCAGAAATAGTTGAATCTGTAGGGGCAGGCGACGTTGTAGCGCCGGATTCCCCAGCAGAACTAGTAGCGTTATGGCGAAAGTTAATTGAAAATCCGCATGAGCTAAAGCCCGCAGAGAGCGCATCAGCTTGGGTATCGAAGGAACGTAACGAAGTTGCTGAGGCCAATTTTCTAGGCTTACTTGAAGGGGTACTGTCCGGTGATGAATCTTAGATTCGGTGTTAAGCAGTGGCTGTTCCTGCTTGGAACCGCGAAAAGAATGCTCGCCGAAGATCCTCAGGCATTTTGCAATAGCGTCTTGGAAAAAACTCGGCAGAAGATTCCTTTCGAGAAACTTAAACTAGGGCTGCAGAGAATTAAGTTTTCCAGGATAGCTCTCGAAGGTGACGATGAATATCGCAGAGGAGAACTTTCTAGAGCGATAGGTCTGTATGAGGCATCCAACGAGGGAAGAGTGAAAGCGAAAGCTGGCAAGAGGTTTGCTAGGCGTGTTCGTCAGCAGAAGGCACAGCTGTTGCGTGCGATAGATGTACAGGAGCTAGGGGTCAAGCGTCCGGAAAGCTGGGATAGTTTTCAGTATGACGGGGTGGTGTGGTTCCTGAATAACAGCCTTCCATACACCCAATCTGGGTATACCTACCGAAGCCATAGTTCCTTGAAGGCTCTTCAAGCTTCTGGCATCGGCGTTCAGGCGGTAACGCGCTTAGGTTATCCAGTGGTTATAGGGTCGCTTGCAAAAAGCTCGGTGCAATCGATTGATGGGGTGCGGTATCACCGTTTAGTTCCGTCTAGGTACCCGGCCGACTTAAAGACTCGAGAAGACTTAACCGTAGAAATGCTCTTGGCGTGTGTGCGGTCAATCAGGCCACAAGTTCTACACACGACGACAGACTTTAGAAATGCTCAGGTGGTTTCACGTGTGGCTAGTGAAACGGGAATTCCTTGGGTTTATGAAGTTCGGGGTGAGCTCGAAAATACTTGGCTTTCTAAGGTCCCAGAGGGAGACCAAGGGATTGCGAAAGAGTCTGAATATTATCTGCTCGCCAGAGAGAGGGAAACCGAAGCAATGAAAGCGGCAAACGCCGTTATTGCATTAAGCAATGTTGCAAAGGGGCATATGGTTGACCGTGGAGTCGATGAATCAAAGATTTTTGTGGTCCCGAACGCAATTGATAGTGAGGATTTGTCGAGACAAGTAGATGTGAAGCAGATTCGTCGGGAGCTTGGATTGGATGTTGATTCGAAATGGTTTGGGACGGTTACATCGGTTGTTGGTTATGAGGGCCTAGATCTTGCAGTACGTGCACTCGGAGAGCTCGGAAATAATTGGAAACTCTTGGTCGTTGGTGAGGGGACCGATTTACCACGATTGATAAATTTAGCTAGGGACTTGGGAGTGGAAAGGAGGGTAGTTTTTGCGGGTCGCCAAGATAATTCAGACATATGGAAGTGGTACGCCGCGCTGGATGTTTTTGTGATCCCTCGAATAGATTCTGAGGTCTGTAGAAACGTAACGCCGTTAAAGCCTCTATTGGCAAAGGCTGTTGGCGTGCCGACTGTCAGCTCGAATCTTCCGGCGCTAAAAGAAGTTTCAGGGGTCGGCGGGCTGCTCTTTGAGCCGGGCAATCTGCAGGACTTTGTTGTCAAAATTAAAAAGGCTTGCGCGAATGAACGATTAATTGAAGATGCACGGAACTGGGTGCAAGAGAGGACCTGGCAATCCAATGCACGACGGTATAGAAACATCTATGCTTATCTACAGGAACGAAACAAGCAGGCATATTAATCAAATAGAATAGATGAAAGCTAAGAGGATCGTAGCTATGCCCGAAAAGCTGTTGGTGATCTGTAATGCATATCCCAGTGACCAAGCTTTGTACCGTAATGGTTTTATTCACCGCCGAGTGAAAGCCTATGTCGAAGCAGGCTTGGATGTGAGGGTTTTCTATAACCATGAGCCGGTTTCTGAATCATATGAGTATGAGTTCGATGGCATTCGCGTCACAGTCGGGAACGAGGCAGCTCTCGAGTCTTATATCGGGGCGCAAAGTTTTGACGGGTATCTTGTGCATTTTGCGGAACCTCAGCGAATTCGGCCTTTGCAGAGATTAAAGGTCGAAGCACCGATTATCATTTGGGTTCATGGATTTGAAGCGGAAGCTTGGTACCGTCGCTGGTTTAATTTTATAAGGTCGCCCAGGGATGTTCGAGAAGCTTTAAAAAAGAGGGATGAATACTATGTGGGCCAAAATTCTTTCTTCCATGACCTAATGGAAGAGGAAGAGCTGAATATCAGTTTTGTAAATGTGTCGGAATGGTTTCAGAAGTATATTGTTGAACCGGATAATCATGCAGAGTTCCGTAATTCAACGGTAATCCCGAATCTTGTCGATGAAGTTGTTTTCCCGTATACGGAGAAAACTGATGACCAGCGGCTAAAGATTTTAAGTATCCGACCATATGCGTCGTTGAAGTATGCAAACGATCAAACTGTGGGCGCTATCCTAGAGCTTTCGAAAAGACCCTATTTCGATGCTCTCAGTTTCACTATTTGTGGCAGTGGGCCAATGTTTGACGAAACAGTCAAGCCTCTTCGAAAATTCAAGAATGTTCGGTTAAAGAATAGGTTCTTCTCCCAAGAAGAAATCCGACAATTGCATGCCGAACACGGAGTTTTTCTAAGTCCAACGCGTTTCGATTCGCAGGGTGTATCTATGTGTGAAGCGTCGTCTTCAGGACTGGTCACAATTAGTAGCGATATTGCCGCTGTCCCCGAGTTCTTTGAGCACCGGGTTACTGGTCTACTGGCACAACCTGAGAGTGTGGAACAACTTGCGGACTTTATTGAAGAGCTTTACTTTGACCCTGAATTATTCCAGCGGCTTTCGAAGCAGGGAGCTGAGTCAATGGTCCAAAAGTGCGGGCGTAAGGCCACAGTTGGTGCAGAGGTGGCCCATATTCGAACGCAGCTTGCTGGAAAATAGGAGAAATTATGTCCCGAGATGACCTTGAAGCCGTTTGGCGTGATCGATACCGAGAACTCGAAAAAACACTGGAGCAAGTCATTCAACAGCTTGCTCTAGCATCGAGCGGCCCGATCGCTACGCAAGAATCCAAGTTTAACTTGCAAAAAGTCGTAATTCACAAAGTGGCTGGTTCCGAACAAGTCATTGGAGTAGCTAGCGGTGAAAACTTGGAGTTCGCTTTTGACTTTCTTCGTGATGGGGAACTCGTTAAGTCTGTTGACTTCCAGCGGGCGAATAGTATCCCTCTCTCCTTCGGCAAAAGTGCGAAGGCAAACGAGTGCATTGTAAAGGTGAAAACATATAAGCCCGAACTTCAAGGTCAAGTTCGAGAAAAGAGAGTAGCTATCTAAAATGTCAAATGCATATAGGCATGAAGTCTTTCGAGTTCTGGTTTCCGGGTACATAAATGTAAACGTAGTAGATGGATCGGCCTTCTTCTTGGCTGGAGTGAGTTCCATGCTGGCTGGGGCATCTAAAGTAGAGGTTACGCTGTTAACTGCGAACCCCATTCGGAAGACTGAAGTGGTGGATGAGGTTCTCTATCATGACAATGTTTCCATCTTGGATCCATACTCAACGAAGAACCGAGGCTTATTTTCTAATCCTCCCTCTGGGGAAGGGATGTCTCGTCGTGACTATGCGCGAACGATTGGCGAAATTGGTGGTAAGTATGATGCGATTCTTTTGCGCGACACTGAGACAGCGTACTATCTAGTAAATCAGTTCCCAGAATTGAGTTCTAAGCTTTCCGTCTATGTGACCGGAATTACCACAGTTGACCAAGTGGTAGATGGTAATCTTCTTCATCAATTAGAAGTACTTGATGAGTCTGGGGTCAAGTTTCTATGTCAAACAGAAGCTATATTACGGAAAGTCTCCGACGTAGTACCAAATAGTAGCGCAGAACGACTTGCGATACTGCCACCGCATGTGCCGGATCCCGAGGGAGGGTTCGAGGACCTCTATCACTTTTGTCAAGAACCTAAACGGTTTGTGTATACAGGTAAGTTCTTCAAAGCTTGGAATACCGATCTGATTCTAGCTTCCTTCAAGGCGGCCGCATCCTGCGGAAGTACGCTAGCACTCGATATCGCGGGGGATCAGTTCCGAAAGTCCGAGGAAGATTCTTACTTCATCGCAAATAATCGATGGCTACTGGATTCTACCCCGGGGGTTACATGGCATGGTCGGGTGCCAAGATTGGTCTCTCGCTCTCTTATATCCGCCGCGCATATCGGCATCGGATGGCGTTCCGAATCCATGAACAATAGTTCTGAACTTTCTACAAAAATTCTAGAATATGGGGCCTTAGCAAGACCTTCAATAGTAAACCGTACTGAGCTGCATGAGCAGCTGCTAGGGAAGGACTATCCACTATTCGCGAACTCCATTTCAGAATTTAAAGACCTTTTGGAAAAGCTTCCGCAGCGCCCGGAGTTAGTGGAAGATGCTGCAAGACGGTGCTATGAACTAGCGGTCCAACATTCCTATACTGCTATTCGTGGTCAGCTGTTAGAAGTCATTGGCAATAGGGCACCGAAGGAGTATATGAGCACTTCGTTTGTTTTAGGCGCACCTGATGCGGAACAAGGTTCGCTGCCCAGATTTGGTCAGGTCTATGTTAAGGGTGGTGTGGGCTGGGTGATTCCGGATGCCTCGTCGGCTAACTCGGTAGAGGACCAAATTACTATACTCATCCGAGATGAATTGGAAGCGCGAAAATTCCCGTCGCTTCTCCGGAAGCGGGCGGCTGAGGTTGAAATCAAACAATCGCAGATAGTATGTGACTCTCCGTCTCATACAGGGACAGCGTTGTCTTCGGCACCAAATAAGTCGATAAGGGTGAAAAACGACGGTCGCGATGATAATGATGGTAAACCTGTATCAGCAATATCAAAGGTTAATCAGCTTTCCCGCGAGAACGAAACCCTTCAAACTAAGTTAGCTGAAAGCGAAAAGCGGCTAAATGCACTAAGAGAGTCAAAATTAGGACGTCTTCAAGTTCAAGTGTGGAAGAATAGGCGTGGTTTGTATAATCTGCCGAAGTCGAATTTAAAGAAAGGGCGGAGTTTCATTAATAGTTTTGGTCAACGCTTTAGATTTAAGGGCCAAAGCGGGGATTAGAAATGAGAGGAGATGAAAACTTCGTACCATTGATTGCGCCCGCTGGACTTTCATGGCGCCGACTTTTCCTATGGTGGGCAGAACGCATTGAGTCTGACTCTGCGCGACGGTACACAGTGGACCTATCTAAATTGGAGTCCGATCAGCAGGAGGCGTTTCATCAAGTAGTCTCAGCGTGTGGGCACGAGACTAGTCTTGGTCGGCCATGGGGGCTCCATCTGTCGGGAGCTAAGCGGTGCCTGATGGTAGAAACGATTTTCGCGGATTCCGAAACTAACTCTAGTACCTTGCTGAGATTGCTGACGTTGTACCGAAGCACTCTTAGGTCTCTTGCGGAGCAAGGATACGTGCCAAATTGTGGAGCCGTGCATGTGACGTATTGCTCGATAGACAAGGTCCAAGAGTTTCTTTCCATTTCTCGGCTTATAAACAGTTTAAATCAGTCGTCGAGCCTGTTTACTTTTCTTTTAGTCCCATATATACATCCGAAGGAAGGATATCCTAAGCGGCAATCGGGGCATGTTGATGCAGTTCGGCTCCCCAATAAGTATTATTCGGAGAATGCGAAACGGCTTACTCAAAAGGCTGTCAATCGCTTCCGTATGGAGTCTAATATTGATTTCCAGGTAACTATTAGGGCGGCAATTGACGACGATGACATTTGGCTTCCTTGGGCAGCAAATGAAATCTTGAGGATTGCTGAATCAGCCATGGAATCTGGAGGTCGAACTACAAAGGCTATTGGAGTTACCGAACAGCTAGTATACTATCCCTCCGGTCCGGGTCGCGTAGATATGGCCGAGTGGGACGTGGCTATGACGGGTTCCAAGTTCTTTATGGCTAGAAACTTGGAGGATCTGAAGGACGTTACTCCATGGATGCTTCCGGAGTCTTTTACTTCGGTGCAAGAGCGCTTTTTTAGACGTTTGTCGATTGACCTCAGAATTGCCAAGGGAGTCAGGCCTTTCTTTGTCTATATGCGTTCACACGGGAACCTTTCTGGCATGTTGAAGACTGATCACTATATCGGCGACGCTAGTAGCTTGATAGGCGTCGGTTCTCTGGTAGACGCCTATAGGGCTGCGATTTCTCTCGTAGAACGATCCTCAAGAAAACCTTCCGCCGAAGACTACAAGTTTGTTGTCGATCCCCCCTCGCTCTCTGTTTCCGGCATTTTTGATAGTTCGAGTGGAAAACTTGAGATTAAGGGAAACTTTTCTGAGTATCTAAGCGCTAGAGGATTTCTAGAAAATTCTGCACTGAGGGTTATAGTTAATGCCGGAACAAAGAATGGGAGAGTAGAGCAAGTTAGGGAGCTCGAGGACGAACTCGTATTTGATGCTACCGATTGGGATTCTCGACCACTTTTGCGGATTGAGGATTCTAATGGTAACAAGGTTGGTTCTGCCTGGATTCGAGGAGAGGCTCCGTTCCTTTCGTAAACTCTTAAACCTTAAGTCCTAATGGATGGAGGACCATCGATGGAAAGCTCTTCCGCAACCGAGCCTGCCCGTAAACTAATGATTATTGATGATGCTGGCCTACGGCCCGTATCTTTTCGGCCGCCGTTGCTGAACTATCTGAAGGATATATGGCAGCGGCGTCATTTCATTTGGGAAGAAGCGAAGGGAAAGTCTTCTACAAATAATCGTGACATGCTCCTTGGACGCGCTTGGAACATCCTTAATCCTTTGCTGAATTCTGCGATGTACGGAATTATTTTTGGACTTTTGCTTCAAACTTCACGAGGAATCGAGAACTTCATTGGGTATCTGGTAATTGGAGTTATTTTCTTCGGTTTTATGCGACAAGGCTTAAATGGAGGTGCAGGCCTGATTCAATCGTCTAGGGGACTTGTTTCTTCATTCAATTTTCCTCGGGCAGCTCTTGCATTTTCGTTGACTGTTAGGAACATGTTGCAAAATGTTGTTCCGGCTGTAGTCGCGATTGCCTTTGGTCTTGCGTTTCAATACCCGAATGTCTTCAATCTAGGTCTTTTCCTAGTCATTCCAGTGTTTATCCTGATGCACATATTCGCGTGTGGCTTGTCTCTAGTGGTAGCCCGACTTACGGCATTTGTACCTGACTTGCGAGCAATTTTAACTTTTGTATCCCGGGCATGGTTTTATTCGTCGGGAGTATTTTTCTCAATCGATCGTTTCATCACTAACGACACTGCTCAGAAGATTTTGGAACTTAATCCTGCGTTTCATTTCCTTCAGGCAGTGCGGGGCCTCGCTCTTTATGGGGAGTTTCCATCGCTTCTAGTTTGGTCGTATATGACATTAAGCTCATTTGCAATGCTGTTGTTTGGTATTGTTTTCTTTTGGCGTGCAGAAGCGAGGTATTCAAGTGTGCGCTGAATATTCGGTAGTAGCCAGAAACCTAAATAAGGTCTACCAAGTTCCCGTGACCGAGGGGCGCCGACTTGAGAATCTTCTGCCTGTGAAGCGACGATCTGTTCATGCAGTTAAGAACGTTAGCTTTGCTGCAAGAAGGGGACAGGCGATTGGTATCTTGGGCAAAAACGGCTCGGGCAAGTCCACACTACTTCGCATGTTGGCAGGTATCGAGACGCCAACATCAGGCAGCGCGGTAGTTGGCGGAACACCGTCCCTCCTAGGGGTTTCAGCGGCGCTGCAGCCGAAATTGACAGGTCTTGAGAATATTAAACTTGGACTGCTGGCAATGGGAGTGGCTAGGAGTGATCTTCCAGCGATGATCTCGGAAGTTAAGGATATTTCTAGTCTTGAAGATGAGGCATTAACCCGACCAATGAATACTTACTCTTCAGGTATGTCAGCAAGACTGACCTTCGCGATTGCTACTTCTAGAAATCCCGATATCCTGATGGTTGACGAAGCCTTGGGTACTGGAGACGCGACATTTGCTGAGACAGCGAAACGACGTATGGGTGAGCTTCTGGATAATGCAGGTACGGTCTTTATGGTGTCCCATAGTGCGAAAACTCTGAGGAGAACTTGTGAGAGTGCACTCTGGCTCCATGACGGTCGGGTAGTAATGGAAGGTGCGCTGAGCGATATATCTCCGGAATATGCAAAATGGGGAGAGGCAACCACCCAGAAGAATTTTGATAAGGCAAGACAGATAGTCGAATCTAATAGGAAGAACTATGTTGAGCCGGTGATAGTCTTCGAAAGTGAGGCGGCTAAGTTCTTCGACAATCGCTAACTGCGACCAGCTGCCAAGACGAAGAAGCGGCTATTTAACCGCTAGTGTCACATTTCGGTTTTATTATTGTGACGTTTCTCCGTGGGGCCTTTCAAAACCCGACTTTTCAAATGCCTCTGGAATCGTGAGGCTAGTGTTTGATAACGTTTTGAAGGTGTGATGCAAAATGCTCTTGGGATAAGGCACGTGTCCATCACCAATTTCGTCGAGGCGTACCCAAAGCTTAGGATCAGAACTGAGAGCCGTTGTAAAAGGCAAAAATTGTCCTTCATAGTAATCTTTGTCTCCCGAGTTCTGAAGAAGGCCTACGTGGTTCGAAAATCCGTCTTGAAAAAGCGTTGCTAAGTCTTCTGTTACGTATGTGGACTTCAAACGAGAGTATTGAGTTGGTCCAGATGCTCTATACGCTTGGGAAATGAAATGGCCAAGTTTCGGAAACGGTCGAGCCCCTAGGTGCAGTCTAGGGTTTATGCAAAGAACTGCTGACTCTTGGAAGAAACGGCTGAAATTCAAGGCGGCATATCCGCCACCTGATGATCCGCCAAGTATTGTGCGTGGTGCTCCTAGACCTTTCACTGCATGCAGCAGGAGCGGTTTTGCGTAGTCAGGGAAAGAACCGATCGGCTTTACTGGCTCTTCCGGTTTCGGGGTGCGTAGCGGGGTGA
>NZ_KV817242.1:0-204 GCF_001814605.1 Corynebacterium sp. HMSC074C01
CACCGAAACGCTTCAGCTGCGCATCAATACCAGCCATCTTGCCAGCCAGCGGACCATTGAACACACCAGCCTGCTTCTGCAGCTGAGTATTCAGATCCTGAATCTGCTTGTTAATCGGAGCAACAAAGTCCGACAGACCCGGAATGTTCATCTGGGAAGCCAGACCAACCGGAATCAGGAACAGCAGCGGAATACCAACACCCA
>NZ_KV817243.1:0-19755 GCF_001814605.1 Corynebacterium sp. HMSC074C01
CCCCCGGCGCGGCAACGCCAGGGGAACCTGCACTGAATCGAAATAGTGCTCTGTCATCCGCCGTCACTGCTAATGCTCACTGTTCGGCGGCACGTCATTCCCGGGAGCAGGCTCTTGGACTTCCTCGTCCAAGTCCTCAAACTCATGCACCAACCAGGCAGACCAATCACACTTCCGGAACCCCATCGGGACGGGGAATACCAGGTCAGGCAGTACGACGTTTAGCACGACTTGTTCTTCCCAATCGGCTGTCTCGATTTTTTCGATGACTTCGCCAGCTTCTAGCTGTGGGTCAACGTGGAACACCTTGTAGTCCACGTACCCGTCCGGGACGTGAATGTACGGCTTTGGAAAAAGTCGCAGATAAGTAGCCATTTTATTCACCTCACTTTCTGGGGAAGTGTCCCCAGTGGAAGTTTAAACAGAACGGAGCCACACCATGACTAATAAGGAAACCTCCGGCGCGGCAACGCCGAAGGTAACCGTGAACCTAAGTCGAGACCCAATCTTCAACAAGGAAGAAGTGCTAGGCCTCTTTGCCCGATTCAAGACCAAAATGGACGACCTGACTGCCGCCCAAGAGGAATTTAATCGAGCTTTTTCTCAAGGTCGACAATTCGGGCCTCTAAGACCCCAAGGGCAGACTGCATCTGATTTAAAGCGTCGAAAATCAGAATTCGGTCATCGCTTGCGGCAGTGGCTGGGGATAGCCGGTCGGCAAGTGCTTCGATTTGCTCGGATACGGAAGTCGAAAACTGCCGAGTAACAGTCAGTTCTTCCGGTAGAGAATCAGCACCATTTGCGAATGTTGCTGCCACGCCTTTTATCGAAGCTCTCAGAGCTTTGAACTTGTCATTCATCTTTTTCACCTCACTTTCCAGGGCAGACCGCCCTGAATTAAGTGAAGCACATAGAAAAACCCCGCCGAAGCGGGGCATCCAAAACCTACTTAGGAGAATACACCATGAGTGAGCTCATCCCAATTCAAGACCATGCCGGCATTCAGGCAGTTATGGGCCGCGACCTACACAAGTTCCTGGAAGTGTCGGAGCGATACACGCAGTGGTTTGCCCGCATGGAAGAATACGGCTTTCTTGCAGGTCAGGACTTTATCCGAGAAACCGGAAAAAGTACCGGTGGGCGCCCATCTGTAAACCACATCATCAACCTGGACATGGCTAAGGAAATCTCCATGATTCAGCGCACGGACAAAGGTAAGCAGGCTCGCCAGTACTTCATCGAATGCGAGCGCAGGGCGAAGGAACCAGCGCAGCTGTCCCCGGAAGAGCTCATGGCTCGGGCTATCAAGGTCGCCGACAGCACCATTAAGGAGCTGGAGGCAAAGACCGCAGACCAGGCCCTTGCGCTTGAAGCCGCGAAGCCAAAAGTGGAGTACTACGACCACTGCGTATCCATCGAGTCGGATGTTATGACCGTCAAAGATTGGGGCGCACACTTCGGTCTGACTGAGCCACAAGCTCGTCAGAAACTTCTAGACGCGAAGATGATTTACCGCAAGGTTCAGACCCGCGAATGGTCATCCCGCAAGGGCGACGTGGTTGACCGCAACGAATACCGCGCCTATGCCGCATACCGGAATCTGTTTGACCTGCGCGCCCAGCACAATGCCCCGCGCTACCACAACGGTCAGGTTCGCCAAACCTTGTACGTGCGGGCCGGGTGGGCAATCACCGTAGCCAAGAATGCCGGCATCGAAGTAGACCGCTCTATCTATGACATCTTGCCGGAGTCTGCCTAATGGGCATCTCAGACAGGCGCTACAAGTAGCCCGAAAGAAGGAACCAATATGCCCACCATCACTCGCACCCACTTCGAAGGTGCAACTCCGATCACCGAAAGACTGCCGCACAACACTCTTGCGGAAGCAGTGGAAGCCACCCTTGCCCATGCCCGCGAGGAATACCGCCACGCACACGTGAAACGCATGGACAACACCAGCGCAGACCTGTGGGCCTGCAATAACCCTGACTGGCCCTCCTTCGGTCAAGGGTTCTACCTCGAAAGACTATAGCCCGACTTAGCAGGCAGGGGAGTGCAAGCCTCCCCACGGGCACCAGGCCGCCGAACCCTCCTGCCCCAGGGGATAGGGCAGGAACCGGCTGGCCGCGATGAATGCGAACTGAATAGTGAAGAGCGCCGGAAGATACCGGTCGGACGAGCGTGGTGCATAGATCAGGCCCCATTGGGCCGCCCGAGAGGGTGCCAGGACTCCGACAAGCAGCAATGCAGGAACCCTCACCCTGGAGCGGTGAGGTGGGAGCGAACGGCGCCGACATAAATACCAAGCCCAGAACGGAACACGAATTCATCACTTATTGCCTACAAGCGGGTGGCTGAATTCTTGCAAGCAACCGGGGTTCGACTCCCCGGCTGGGCACCAGGGGTTGTTAAGCGAATTCTTCCTGCACTAAGGCGAAATGGAGCGTCAAGGTTGTATCCGGCGGGGTTGGACACTGCCCGCTTGGCTCTGCATACCTGCAACCCCACCCATAAATAAGGCCCCCGCGACTGCACTGAAATTGCGCGGGGGCTTTGCTCTGTCCACCAGAAAGGGACACCCATGAATACTACACCGGCTTGGCTCACCGTGAAGGACGCCGCCGAATACACCGGGCTGCATGCCGAAACGATCCGCATTTTGATGCGCCGGGGTGATATTGAGGCCCGCAAGCCGGGCAAGACCTGGCGCACCACACACAAATGGCTCGACCAGTACATGAATCAAGGAGCAGCATGAAACGCCTACTGAAACACTTTTTCCACCGCAGGCACCGCGCCCATACGCCGCGCTTCTACATGATGCGGAGGGGCTAACCGTGACGAAGTTTGAAATCCCGATGGACCAAGCAGTACGCGAATTCTACGAGATTGAGGGTCGTTACCGCGCCCTCTACCGGTTCACCCGCCTGCCAGACAGCATGCGCCGCCGCGTCAAGGACGCCGCCGCCTACGCCCACCAGCTCGCCATCCTCACAGAAAAGGAAGCAAAGAAACATGGATACTAAACGACCTCCCCGCACGTCCCCTGATGCTCGCCGTATCGCCTACTGGCAGGACATCGCCGCCAAGCGCACCAGGTTGGCCTGGGCAACAGGCCTCATGGGTGGCATCGCGGGCTTCATCCTCCATGCTTTCATCAGTATGCCGCCGGTCTGGATGTGACCCGTGAAGCCCACCATCCTCAAAGACCTCATCACCGGCCTATGGCATGTGGAAGAAGGGGACATGGTGTTTCCTGCCGCGAGTTGGGGTGAAGCCCTGCGGTTTGTGCATGACATGGGGGAGCACCATGCCCAGGTGAGGCTACTCACTAAGCCGGAAATCGTCGTGGAAGAGTACGAGCACTTTGCCCGCATTCTTGGCCCTACTCTCGCCAAACAGCGCCTCGCCACCGTCTACAACGTCACCCCACGCACCGTCAGCGACTACCTCAGGAGGGCACGCCAATGACCATCGACCTACCCCGCTTCCTGAAAGGGAAGTGGTGGGTGAGCATCCCTGACCCGACCGCGTTCAGCACGCGGGTTAAAGCCGCAGAGGCCCGTAATGAGTTCAAAAAGGAACACGGGTGCCTCCACGCCGAATGCAACCAGCTCGATACTGACGACCTCGGCCTGGGGGTGGGCTTCCGTTTCTGCCCACTGCATGCCCGCAAAGCCCGCACGATTCTTAACAAGCACATAGGAGCATGATGAACACCCCAAACAAAATGCCCCCACATTTGACCAGCATTAACCCACATTTCCTGTACCTAGAGCCGTTGATTGAGGAAGCAGATGATGTGATGCAGTCCTTCATGGACCGTGGCTATGAGCCGGATATTGCGTGCACGCTGACTGATATGACTCTGGCCCGCTATGACGAGAAGGGGACGAAGTGAGACGCTACGAACCAGCTGATAATGAGGACTGGCTGGCGTTTCGTCAAGGAAAGTTGACCTCGACGGAGTTGGCGCGCCTGCACTGTAGTAGGAATGCCGCAACGTGGCATGAGGTGCGCGACGCTAAGGAACATGGCTCGAAGTTCCACGGCAACCAATACACAGAGTGGGGCAGCGCCCGCGAACCCCTGTTGGCCCAGGTGCTGATAGACGAAGTTGATTCACGCCTCGTCTACAACGCGGAGCCACAGACCATCTTCCTACCCGATGATGAACGCCTGTCCTGCACCCCAGACCTCTACGCCGAAGACCTAGAAGTCATTGGGGAGATTAAGACCAGCACTGAGCCGTTTCAAGGTGGCAAGTTCCATGACTGGTGCCCTAATCAGTACTACTGCCAGATTCAGGCAAACATGCACTACACCGGGGCTGAGGCATGCGCGCTGTTGGTGGAAGTACACGAGGATTTCACGCCGGTGGCCCTCGACCATCGCACCATCACCTATGACCCGAAGTTCGCGCAGGAACTCATGGACACCGCAGGGGAGTGGTTCGCATGGTTGGACGGGGAAACACCGGACTGGATGGGCGAAATCACCAGCCTCGACCAGGTGGATGAGGTGACGTTCCTCGTCACCAGATACGCCGAACTCACCGCCGAAGTCAACGACCGCAAAAAGCGTATTGATGCCCTGAAGGCAGAAATCTTAGAGCTCACCGGCGACTCCCACACCGGGGACTACGGCGGCTACCACCTCACAGTAAGCACCACGCAACCCAGCAAAGTGTTCGACACCCGAATCTTTAAAACCGCCCACCCCGACCTTTACAACCAATTCCGCACCAAGACCCGCGCAGGGTCAACCCGACTCACAATCAAGGAGAACTAACCATGAGCAACGAACTCGCAACCATCAACACATCTGAGGACGGCCTCGACCTCCTCACTCGCCAAGCCGAAGCCATGGGCGCAGCCCACAAGCTCGCCACCGTCCTGTGCAACACGCAGATGGTGCCGCAAACCTTTAGGGGTAAGCCTGATGATGGTGCCGCCGCCATCCTCTACGGCGCAGAACTCGGATTGAAACCACAGCAGGCTCTTCAGCAGGTGTTCGTGGTTCATGGCCAGCCTGCTATCTACGCCCGCACAATGGTCGCGTTGTTGAAGGCGAAGGGCTACAAGTTCCAGACCGTGGAGACCAGTGATGAATCTGTCACGGTGCGTGGCACCTCACCGGCAGGCGAAGTTGAGGAATCCACCTGGACTATTGAGCGCGCCAAGAAGGCGGGCTATACCAGCAACAAGAAATATCAGACCGACCCGCAGGCCATGCTGTACGCCAAGGCCGCATCTGAGGTATCCCGCAAGCTCGCCCCGGATGTCCTGCTGGGTATCAAGTACGCCGCCGAAGACCTGGAACTAGAGCCGGTGAAGATGACCGCGACTCGTGAGGATGTGCGGGCGAAGGCTGAGACGGCACCGGTACCAGCGTTGACCAAGAAACCGGAGCCTGTGGATGCGGATGAGGATTTCATCACCGACATCAAAGAGACCCTGGAGGGCTTCACCACCAGTGAGCAGGTCAATGAGTTTGCCGCCAACCTGAAACAGTCCGGTGACGTACCAGATGAAGTAATGGACTTGTGCCGCGCCCGTTGGTCTGAGCTGGAAGGAGAAAAGTAAATGGCTATTAGCATCACTCTCAGCGGAAACCTCATCAAAGACCCAGAGCAGCGCTTCACCCCAAACGGTAAATCTGTGGTCTCATTCACCGTTGCTCACAACATCCGCCAGTACAACCAGCAGTCACAACAGTGGGAGGATGGTGAACCCATATTCATGGATGTGGACTTCTGGGGCAAGAAGGGCGAGAACTTCCTGCACGACTACACGCAGAACGGGAAGCGCCCCGTGGTGGTCATCGGGACCCTGAAGCAGGACCGCTGGGTGGATAAGAGCACTGGTGATAAGCGCTCCAAGTACAAGGTGAACGCCGATGAGGTCTCATTCATCCCACGCGGACAAGGCGGCGGGCAGCAGCCATCCCAGGCTCAGCAGCAGTGGAATCAGGCCGCGCAGCAGGGGCAGACAGCCACAACAGGGGCGTGGGGTGACCCCGCACCCGTAGGCCAGCAAGGCGAACCTCCCTTTTAGGTGACTGGTATGGATGCCGCCTACTACGAGGAGAAACTGAAACGGCTCGAAGACAGGCTCCTCGCGTACGCCTACGACATCGACCACCTCAAGCACTACAGCAACGATGATCCAACCCCCGCAGAATTGCAAGACCTCGGGGCAGCAGACCTAGCCAAAGCAGCTGCACACGTCATCGCCCTCATCAGACGAGGCGAATACTAATGCCCTACGTGGAGATGACGGCGGCAGACCTACCTCGATTCAAGGTTTGCCGCATCGTCCTCAACCCAGACTCTTATAACCATCGATTGGTGCCCGACCGCCTAGTCTACGCCACCCAAGAGGGCGACCACGTGCACGGCGCAACCCGTGACGGGCGCTTCACCCTCCCCGCTACCGCACCAGTCCTCATTGACCCCGAATCCTAGGAACCAATGAACGTCAACTATTCACTCGATACCCATGCTTACCCGCCGCGTCGTGCTTATACGGATGATGCTGGCAGTGACCTGGCGTTGAATCATCCGGCGATTATTCCAGCAGGGCAGCACCGCCTCTGCCACACAGGTGTCCACGTAGCAATCCCACTCGGCCATGTCGGCATGATATTCGTGCGCAGCTCAACGGGGATTAAGAAACACCTCGTTCTGAGCAACGGCACCGGCATCATCGATGCAGGCTACACCGGGGAAATCATGCTCTCGTTGCACAACACCGGCAGGCACATGCAAACCATCCCCGAAGGCCACTACATCGCCCAACTCGTCATCCTCCCCATCCCCGAAATCAGACTCAACCGCGTTGACGCCCTCGACACCACCCAGCGCGGCACCAACGGAATTGGAAGCACCGATGCATCTACAGCATGATCATTTTCAGAACTTCAAGCGCTATTCCATCCCAAAAGCACAGCTAATCATCGCAGACATTCCCTACAACCTAGGCACCAACGCCTATGGATCTAACCCCGCCTGGTACATCGGCGGCGACAACAAGAACGGCGAATCCGAACTCGCTGGCAAGCAATTCTTCGACACAGACAAAGACTTTAACGTGCCGGAATTTATGCACTTCGCCAGCCGCATGCTACGCCCAGAACCCAAAGCAAAAGGCGAAGCCCCATGCATGATTGTGTTCTGTAGCTTCGAGCAGCAGTGGCCACTTATTGAAGCAGCGCGGAAAGCCGGGTTTAAGAACTACATCAATTTGGTGTTAAGGAAACGCACTAGCCCTCAGGTGCTTAAAGCGAACATGAGGGTAGTGGGAAACGCGGAATACGCATTAATCCTGTACCGCAATAAATTGCCCATGTTCAATAATCACGGCTCCATGGTCATGAACGTCATGGATTGGCCTCAAGACTACCGCGATGTTCCCAAAGTGCATCCCACACAAAAGCCAGTGAAGCTCATGGAAAAGCTCATAAGCCTTTTCACTAACCCTGGTGATGTGGTCATTGACCCATGCGCAGGATCAGGCTCCACATTGGTAGCTGCAGAAAATTTGAATCGGCGCGGGTATGGCTTCGAGATCAAAAAAGAATTCGTCCACGCCTTCGAAACGCAGATGAAACCATCCGTACCCCAAGGATTGCCGCTATTCGAGACCGCATGACCATCACCCACCAGCAGCGTGAGGACATGCGCGCATGGTTGGAATCCCAAGACGTGTACTGCGCCACGCCCATGTTCCTCGACGCACTCATCCAACTGTTCCAAAGCATAGAGAAAGGAGGAAAAGAAGATGAGGGATTTTGCTCAGATTAAGTTGTCTATCTGGAACGATGACGCGTTCCTCGACCTGAGTAACAATGCTCAGCTGTTGTACTTTGTGCTCATCTCGCACCCCACCATGAACCGCGCCGGCGTGGGAACGTGGCATGCGGGCCGCTTGTCTGGGATGTGCTCGACCTGGACACGGCAGGATGTTGAGCGTGCCGCCTGTGAACTTATTGACGGTCGTTTCATCGTGGTTGATGAGGACACTGACGAGTTCCTGGTGCGTACTTTCGTGCGGCATGACGGGTTGATGAAGCAGCGGAACCTGGCGACGACTATGGCGCGTGAGTTTGCTGCTGTGGGCTCTAGGGCGATTAAGGGTGTTGTTGTTTGGGAGCTTCGGAGGTTGCATGAGGAGCACCCGGAGTTTAAGGGTTGGGGGTCGGATGAGGCGTTGGCGTTGTTGAAGAAACGCGCTATTGACCCTTCCAGTGACCCCTCGGTTTACCCCTCCATTCACCCTAAGGTTGACCCTTACGTTAAGGGTGCCATTGACCCTAAGGTTCACCCCTCCATTGACCCTAGGGTTAAGGGTGCCGGTGACCCCTGGGTTGACCCTAGCGTTAAGGGTGAACCTAAGGGTTCCATTGACCCTAGCGTTGACCCTAGCCCTACAACCACAACCACAACCACAACCTTTTCTAGACGTTCGCAGAGGGTGGAAACGCCGGAAGGGGTTGAGGGGGTTCGGGGGAGAAGGGGAAACCAAACCACCGCCAACGAAGGTGCGGAGTCGGACGCATCGAACCCCCCTCCTGAAAGCCTCGACGAGTTGGCGGCGGCTTACGCCGCACGCACTCGTTGCCCGAAGCATCGCCACATCCCGGATGGGGAGTGGGTGGATGAGCCGTGCCGTGAATGCCAAAAGCTGCGTGAGGGCACCGTGGCGGAGGAGGCCCGGGCCGCTGAGGCTGAGAAGGAAGCCCGCCGCGCCGCGATTGATGCTTGCGACCTGTGTGACGGGAATGGGATGCGCTACGAGGCGGGGGAGGCATGGCGCTGCGACCACAACACCGCAACACCCCCAAATCATGGCCCAGCAGCCCCACAGAGCGACAAACAGCCCGCCGATGGGCAATCACCCCAGAACACCACCCAAACACGCCAGAAACGAAAGAAAGCGCCATTTTGAGCAGAACACGAAAAACCGCAAAACAAGCCGGCGCACGCTTTGAGCGCTCCATCGCTGACTACCTCGCCGCCAACCTCGATGACCGCATAGACCGCCGCGTCAAAACCGGGGCGAAAGATTGCGGCGACATCGCCAACGTCCGCGACAGCCACGGCGCACGCATCGTCATCGAATGCAAAGACTACGGCGGACGACTCCAACCAGCCCAATGGCTACGCGAAGCCCACCAAGAAGCGCTGAATGACAACGCCTACGCCGGCATCGTCATCGCCAAACGCAAAGGCACCACCAACCCCGCCGACCAATACGTACTCACCGACCTCGCCACACTCACCCGACTACTCAAAGGACCAGGACAATGACCGCTGATGATTACTGGGAGTTGCGCCGTGACATCCGCAAAGACGACCAGATTCTGTACGACGAGCGCTACACACCGAAGGAAGAAAATCCTGACAACTGGCGGCAGCGTGACCCGATTGTGCTTGGCCCTCATGACGAGTTCCTAGTCATCGGCGCTGTGCGCTACGCCCGTGGCCGCGCCACCTACACCGTCAAGGAAACCGTGGACTGGGTCATTAAGCACTGGGATGACCTGTCGGACAACACGCGCCGTGTCATCGCCCGCGACGTGCGGGAAGAATGCCGCAACAGGCGCGACACCTACAGCCAGCGCACCACCCTCACCCGAATCGACGACCCCGACTGGAACCGACTCTTAAACCACATCAAGGAGAGCAAATGACTGAACTAAACCGAGAACAAATCGAAGCCGCGCACTACGCCGTAGAAAGGCTCGCACGCCTGGCAACAAAGCCCGGGATTGTACCCCTGAACGAAGGGATAGTAGAGGACTATCAGGAAATGATCCTCAAAGCGCTGCCACCACGACCCCGCCCCACAATGGCTGACGTGGTCTGGAACGATGAAGAGCACTTCTTGGCCGAGGCGAAAATAAAGAATGGGCCGCTAGTAGCCATGATTGGGGAGGTCCGAGACCAATGGATTATCTGCATCCCTATTGAGACTGACCCCTCATTGCTGTGCAAGAGAACAGAGTTTGAGGGATACCTCACCCCGACCGGCAAGCGCTACACCCTCACAGAGGTGCAGGAATGACCGAGCCACGCTACGTGGAGGTAGGGGACACTATCGGGGCGTGGCGTGATTACGAGGTGACTGTCCGGTTTGAGGAGCACCCCGACCGGATGAAAGTCCTAACCATGAGCCGCGCTGAGGCCGCCATCCTCCGCGACAAGCTCAACCGATACCTAGGAGGCTGCCAATGATTACCG
Organism: Corynebacterium sp. HMSC074C01; assembly: GCF_001814605.1. Classification (NCBI taxonomy): domain Bacteria; kingdom Bacillati; phylum Actinomycetota; class Actinomycetes; order Mycobacteriales; family Corynebacteriaceae; genus Corynebacterium; species Corynebacterium sp. HMSC074C01. Next base: position 10,244 of record NZ_KV817243.1, read on the forward strand.
GCGCACTTATCGGAGCCTCGATTCTCGGCGGGATAGCGTTCTTCTTTGCCCTCATAGACCACGAACCACCATTGAGGGCGATCGGCATGACCGTAGCGCTAGGGGCAGTAGGGGCGGGCCTCGCGGCCATGCTCACCGCCATGGCCATCGACGATGCGAGACGGGCAGAGTGCCAAACCATGAACAGCCGACACGAAACGAAAACCACCAATGACTGACTTGAGTACCACCAACCTGAAACGCCTACTGGCTGAGGCCGCGCCCGGCCCGTGGGAAGCGCGGGCCACCTACGAAGACGGCTACCCCCGCCCCGACACGTCATGCCAGATATTCAGCGCTGACGAAAAGTATTTAGGCATAGTCCACAGCCCACACGCTGCCATCGCAGCCGCCGCCCCAGAAGTCGCCCACGAAGTCCTACGGATGCGAGAAGAGCTTATCGACTGGGCTAACGACGAAGCGCAAGCACACAACGCCCTAGTGAAGCAAGCACCGGAAGCAGGCGGCGCAGGAATCATCACCACCCACAAGACCATCTATAACCGAATCTTGGAAATCCTAGGAGACCATGATGGATAAAGACAAGCTTCACCGCGCCCTAGCGCACATCGCCGCTGGAGCCGACAAAATGGCCCAAGCCGCGCAAAAAGCACTCAAACCACGAGCAGGGCACAAGCAAGGAGACCATGATGAATAACCTTGACCAGGCCATGCACGTCATCATGATGTGCGTGAAAAAGCGCTACAGCCCTACCCGTATCGCTGAGTGCCTAGCCGACTACGGGCTACTCGCGCCAGACCTGCTAGATCCGTCCGTCTTTCCCGATACTGGGGAACTGGAATGGGCAGTGGTAGACGGCTACGTCAACCTGAACGGCGGGGAAATCTCCGTCTGCTATGACGAGCGTGACGAAGACACCTACCTGACAGCCCCCACCCCGGAGCCAGGCGAAATCCGTATCACCAACACCACTCAGGGGCGCGAACTCGCCCGCAGAATCCTCGCCGCCTGCGACCTAAAGGACACACAAGATGACTAACTACGGGATTCAAGACTCGCCACTGACAAACACCATCTATGTCGGGCAGGTCAATGAGGCGCGTACCGAATTCACCCACAAGGAAGACCTCACCGACGCGGCTATCTACGAAGTCGCGAAGCACATTCACCGCGCCTATGACGGCTCTATGAGCTACATCCACCCAGACGGCGAGGCATACATCATCACAGTCGTCAAGGACCAATATGCGAAATTTTGACCAAGCCCTCAAGGTGCTGGAAGCCGCCCGACGCCCCGGAGAGCTCCGCATCCACCCGAATGATGCGGTAGAAGCACTCGCAGATGCGGGGCTACTAGCCGAAGACCTACCGGAACCCAGCCGGGGCATGGGTTCAGGCGGCGCAGTCTGGTACCTACCCGGCCCAGTAGGCGATATTCGCAGCTATGGGGAGCACATCGTCGTCTTCGGGCATGACTGCCAAGAAAAGCCATTCCGGCTGGTGCTCAACGCGCCGGAGGCAGTCGCCATTGGCCGCACAATACTCGCAGCGGCCAAGCATGAGGAGGGGAAAGCATGAGACCCCACAGAATCAACGTCAGTCCACGCGGCATAACCCTCGACGGCCTCCCACTCCTACACAGTGACGAAGCCCCAAGAGTCGAAACCCTCAGCCCCAACCTCCACCGGGTTCACCTCGCTGTCTACGCGGACAGTGTTCAACTTGACGGCGACACCCACCACACCCCAGAGGCCACACCCATCTACGACCAGCTGAAGGAGCAGGCATGACCACTCTTGCAGACCTCACACCCGAAGAAAGAGCACAGTGCAAGGGAATGTGGTGTGACTTCCCGGACCCCGACGAGCGCACCAACCTCGCAATCTACGTAGGGGACAGCCCCAACAATCAAGGATTCTGTGAGCTAATCCACGAAGGGCAGTTAGGCACTCTCACCATTCCCGAGAACCTCACCCCACGCTATGACCTCCCCCGCGCCTGGGCACCAGACGGACAGCCGGTTCCCGGCGAGTGGGAGGACGGTCATGTGGTTGTTTCCTACGATGATCCAGACCCCGGGATTCTCAAGGACGCGGTAAGCATCGAGGGACTGTCAGAGGGTGGTATGAGCTACTACGATGCTCCGCCTAACGGTATTGAGGTGAAGCTAGATAAGTTTGGTGAGGGTGAGGGCAAAGCCCGCCGCTGGGTAGGGGAATGGGAGCAAGCATGAGCACTCTCGCAGACATGACACCCACAGAGCGCGCCGAATGTGTCGGTATGTGGGGCAACCATACATTTTGGGGCCAGGTGCTCATTTCAATCACTGACGGCGTGCAATTTCGCGGCGTAAATGTGGAGGTCATTCGCTTTATTGACGGGCGACCCGTGCGCGAATGGGCAAGCACGAGTGAAGTCACCCCGCGCCCCGACCTGCCCCGCGCCTGGGCACCAGACGGCACACCACCAGAAGGGGAATGGGAGTATGTACCAGAAATCTGGAACCCGTGGCTTGACGATTGGCGCCCCATCGACGACGCCACCACAAACGAGATAGCAGCCGAAGCGTGGATGGGGATGGAGCAGTTCAATGACGAAGGGGGTCGCGTTCGGAAACGCTGGGTAGGGGAATGGGAGGAAGAATGAGCCGCTGGAGAATCTTCAAAGCGTATTACGAATGGCACGTGTACGAATACGGGCGGGAGCGCTATGAATCCTTCCCCACCTGGCGCGAGGCCATGGACTACGCCGACGCCATGGCCCGCACAGTTGAGGTCACCCTGCCTCCGGTAGTGGATCATCCGTCTGATGATGTTCCAGCCCCGGCGTGGCACATGCCGGGTGAATTTATACGCCATTGGATATCGACGGCCCATGGAAAGGTCTGGATGACAGACCACCGTGGATTGGGTGACCTCATGGACGCGGACGTTGCTGAGCGAAGGGGCCTAGCTCTCATCGCTGCCGCGAAGCACGCGAAAGGAGAACTATCATGAGTGTTGATGAGCAACAGTTCCGTGACACAGCACGACGCCTAGGCCGACTCTATGAGCAGTTGCACGAGCTGAAACATGCCCGCCCCAGACCACCAGAAGTACGGGTGATGAAGCCCGCGCCTGGCCCACAGTCCCCGGGTAACTGGTTGTACGTTGCGACCTACATCGACCAAGAACAACGGTTGCGTGAAGTAGCGTTCAACGCCTTCCACGACATCGGCGTACGCATTCACGACAACGACGCAGCAGCCCCACGACTCTGCGCCCTACTCGCCTTCCACGCACAAGCAGCCAGCGAACTCAACTGGGCCACAGACCTCCACGACGAACTCCAAAACCAAACCCGAATCATTGATAGGAGATGCAACCCACCACAACCCAACACCATCGCCAAACAACCCGAACCCAGGCACGGCGCAGAACACACCGCCCGCCAACTCAGAGCACGCGGCATCCCCACAACCGCCGACACAATCCGAGGATGGGGCAAAGCTGGACGCATCACCACCCAACCAATACCTTGGGGAGACAACACCCAAAACGGCTACCTACTCACCGAAGCCCTCAACTACGCAAGGACCCAACAATGACCCAACGTATGTACATCGTCACCAGCGGCGAATACTCCGACTACCGGATAGAAGCCGCATACACCACCCTCGAAGAAGCCATCCACTACATCGAAGAAAGAACTAAAAACGTAGAGCAACTAAGCCGATACGACCACGACTACGGCATAGAAATCTTCGACGGCGACACCCGAAAATGGCAAGAAGAAGCAGGCGAAGACTACAAGAAAATCCAAGCCAGGAAGAACACCCTCTACTTCATGCAGTGCCGCGACATCTTCCGACCACAAGACTCATGCACAGTCAGCCAATACGACTTCTACATTCCCCCACAACGCGCCTTCGTCGAAAGCTATGACCGAGGATTCATAGTCAAAGGAACCGACCACACTGAGGTGAAGAAAGTATTCAGCGATACCCTCGCAGCACGACTGCACGAGGCAATCACCGAATCGGTAGACAAGCTATAGAAACCCTCACCAAGTTTGGTGTACAATCGACGCGACGACTTCTTATGCCCCGGCAACAGCTGGGGTTTTCGTCGTTTTAACGCCCTGGGAAACACTTTTCCATATCCATCCAATTTTGGGGTTTCTTCTACCCCAGGGCGGCCAAGCCTTACCGCCACCCCTCACACCCATGTCCATGAGAAGTGACTTTAGCGAGCAACACACGAGGGGCGCAGGCCGCCGGATCATGACCGGAGTAAGGCACAAAAAGAGCGGAGGTGCAGCATGCCGGCAAAAGGCACCACCACCGAGCGGGGATACGACAACGGGCACAAAGTGAACCGTGCCCGCATGCTCTACAACCTCAAAGACGGCACAAAGTGCACCTACTGTGGCAAGCCGATGTACCGCGAAGCAGCGTTGAACTTTGACCAGGCGCCGCTGGAAGCTGACCACAAGCATGGGGATAAATCGAGCCCGGCGTACAGGCTGATTCATCGTCGGTGCAATCGGTCGATTGCGAATCGCTGGGTTGAGCACGGTCCTGGTTGGTATGGCGTGGAGGAGCCGGAGACTAGACCAAAAAAGGTTGAAAAGTCGAAAAAGGGGCCTGACCTGCGAGAACGCTACTTTATCGAATGGTCGTTCTAATAATTAGCGGGGTGCACCAATTATTCCGGGGTTTTCTCCTCGACTCCCCCCTTCCGGCCCTTGCTCGCGAGCTTTTCTTCAGGCATTCGAAAAGTTGTGTGTTTGACCAGCTAGGAGGCGGGAATGGAACGTAGACCAATGGAGGAATTCGGCCCCGGCGGGCAGGCGCTCTACCAACACCTGACAAATCCCAGCAATGACGCCTCAACACAGGCGTTGATTGTCGAGGCAGCCCGCACAAAGGATCGCCTGGACCGGTTAAACCGGATTACGAGCGGGGATGAGGACACATGGTGCCGCATTTTTCATGGTGAGGGCGAGATTGTCCTGAAGATGGACACCGCGGTGTCGGAGCAGCGCCAACTAGCGACGGTTTTTCGCCAATTGCTGGCGGAGATTCAGAGGAGGCAAGGTGACCAGGTCTCTAGTGATGAAGAGGACGGATTCGCCGGACTCTGATTTCAACGCTGATTACCGCTCCGAGCTTGAGATGGAGTTCCCGGAGCTCGAAGGGCGCCAATCACCGCAGGTATTAGTGAGGTGCGAGGGCGGGGACTTCACGCACGGCAGGAAAGCTATCGAGCTGGCGCGCCGCTTCGGCATTATTCTGATGCCGTGGCAGCGTGAGCAGGTGCTGTGGTCGTTGGCTGTCGATGAGCATGGCCGGTGGCTGCACACTGACGTGGTGTTGTTGTGCCCGCGGCAGAACGGTAAGTCGCTGGTGCTTGAGGTCATCATGCTGTACCGCATGTTTGTGCTCAATCATCAGATTGTTTTCTCGGCGCACCAGTGGCGTACCGCGAAGTCGATCCGTAATCGCCTGTGGCGGCGTATTAAGTCGCGCAAGTGGGCGGAGCGCCGCATCGTTCGTAACACCGCGTCGGCTGGTGAGGCTGAGATGGAGACCGCCGAGGGCGGCAAGATTCAGTTCACGACACGGTCGAACGACATGGGCCGTGGTTTCGATGAGATTGACTTGCTGTTGCTGGATGAGGCGTACAACCTTGAGTCCGGCGAGTTGGATGCGGTCGCCCCAACCCAGTTGGCTGCGGCTGACCCGCAAACGTTTTATGCTTCGTCGGCGGTGAATCGCGATAAGCACCCCAAGGGCGCGGAGTTGTCGCGTATTCGCTACCGGGCGTTGAGTGGTGCGGCTGAGGGCATGCTGTTCTCCGAGTTCTGCGCGCCGCCGGATGCGGACCGTGATGACCCGCGGACCTGGATGCTGGCGAACCCGTCGTACGGGTTTCCGAAGCTGGTGGATGCGAAGAAGATGCGGTCGATGCGTTCCAAGCTGACGGACAACGGTTTCGATGTCGAGATGCTTGGTTGGGGCCGTTGGTACGAGTTCGGGTCGTCTGGCGACGAGGAACTGATTGTTCCGCGTGAGTCGATGCAAGCACTCATCACACCGGAACCTGTACCGGTCGCTGACTGTGTCCTGGCAGTCGAGGTATCGCCCAATGCTGACCGTGTCGGGTTGGTGGCGGCTGGCGAGGCTGCTGGTGGTGTTCATCTGCAGCCGCGGCCGGTATCGGAGACGGTGTTCTCGGTTGATGACACGGTGAAGGTCGTGGCTGAGTTTGTGGACCGGTATCGGCCTGCTGCGGTGCTCTTAGACAAGGACGCTACAGCAGGGGTGCTTGTGCCTGCGCTGCAGACTGTGGGGATTGACCCGGTGTTGATGAACGGGTCGTCGGTGTCGTTGGCGTACCGCGAGTTTAAGCAGGCTGTGATGGATGGGTCGATTTCGCTGGACTCGTCCGAGTTGTGGATGGAGCAGTTGGAGGTTGCCCGCGGCCGCCAAGAGGGTGGTAAGTATCCGGCGATTGACCGTTATTCGGGAGATGTGTCGGAGCTGGTGGCTGCCACGTTCGCACTGTGGGGGCTGCAGCGGTGGCTGGTGGAGTCCCGTGAGGGTGCTGGCCGGCCGGTTGAGGAGAAGAAGATGAATCCGCATGGCGTGTTGCCGATGTGGTCGAAGCGTAAACAGGGAGGTGTTTTAGTTGCCTGACAATGTGCAGATTGTTCGCGAGGTTGGCCATGCCGCGGTGCCGCGCTTTAGTAAGCGTGTGGCGCGCCCCGAGGGGATGACGTGGGAAGCGTTCCAGCGTGAGCTTGTGCAGATGCGTCTGACGGCGAAGATTGCGCAGGTTGAGAACGCGATCCGTAAGCCGATTGAGCAGGCCACTTGGTCGGTGGCGCCGAACGGTGCCCCGCAGGAAATTGTCGACCTGGTCTCGCATGACCTTCGACTACCGGTCGAGGGGGAGGAGGGGCAGCAGCCGCGGCGTACAGGTCGCGTGTCTTGGGACGAACATCTGAAGGTTGCCTTGGAGGCGATCTTTACCGGTGTGGCGTTCTTTGAGCAGGTGTACGAGGTTGGTGTGGATGGTCGTAATCATCTGCGCAAGCTCGCACCACGCCCCAACCTGTCGATTCGGAGCATTGAGGTCGCTGACGATGGTGGCCTCGTTGGTATCCGCCAGCGGGGGATTAATGGCTACAAGGAGGTCTTCATCCCGGTTAACCGTTTGGTGGCTTACCGTCATGGTCGGCGTGATGGTACGTGGGAGGGTGCGAGTGTGTTCGCCCCGGCTCGCGACAATTGGCTGGAGTTGCAGAAGCTGCAGGCGCTGAATTCAAAGGTGCTGCAGCGCAACGGCATGGGTATCCCGAAGTACAAGGCCTCCCAGCTAACGGACCGCAGTGAAGTTAAAACGGAGATGGAGGCAGGCCAGCAGCTTGCCGAGGAATACGCGGCCGGCTCAATCACCGGCTACTCACTACCCCCTGGTGCTGAGATGCCGGTGGAAGGTGTCACTGGTCAGCTGCCGGACATTCCGGCGTCGATGGAGTACCACGCCAATCAGATCGCTATCGCGTGCAATGCCACGCACTTGAACCTGACGGGCGGGGGCGGCTCGTACGCGCTGGCCTCCGTGCAGCTTGGTGAGTTCATTCAAGGTTTGCAGTCGATGGCGGAGTGGATCGCTGACACCGCTTCGCAGCACATCGTGGAGGACCTGGTGCGGGTCGCGTTCCCCGACTATGAGGGGCCAACGCCGTTCATCACCTCTACCAGAATTCAGGTTCAGAAGGACCTGACGCCGGGTGATATTTCGCAGCTTGCAGCACAGGGCGTGCTGACGAAGGAGCCGAACCTAGAGCAGTGGGTGCGCTCGTCGTTCCGCATCCCGAAGGCCCGGTCGCTTTTTGAAGCGCTGAAAGACAAGAAGGTTCTCACCGACGCGGAGGAGAAACTCGGGGTGTCGCTAACCCCAGATAATGAGAAGCCACCATCTTCAGGTGGGGAGAATAGTGAGGAGGTGCCCAATGAATGACCTACTGATTTACGGGGATATTGGTTGGGAGAACACCGCTAAGCAGGTACAGGAACAGCTCAACCAATTCGACGGGGAACCCGTCCGGGTGCGTATTAATTCTCGTGGCGGCGACGTGTATGAGGGCATCGCAATTCTTAACACATTGCGTGCTTATGCCGGTGAGGTCACCGTCGTGGTTGAAGCTCTAGCGGCGTCGGCGGCGTCGTTCATCGCCGTCGGTGTTGGTGGTCGGGTGGTGATTCGCCCGAACGCTGAGGTGATGATCCACAAGGCGTGGACGATGTTGTCCGGCAACGCTGACGACATTGAAAAGATGCGCGCCGACCTGTCCCGCCAGGATGCGAAGCTTGCCGCTATTTACGCAGAGAAGGCCGGTGGGGAGCTGGATGACTGGCTGGAGGTGATGGCTGCGGAGACGTGGTACACGGCCGAGGAGGCTGTGGCTGCGGGTCTGGTGGACGCGATTGAGGATGCGAAGCAGCCTGTGGCGTTGGCCGCTGCGTATTCGGGTCGGATGGTTGCTGAGTTTCGGTATTCGTCCCGGTCTGCGGCGCCGCCGCCGACGATTGGTTGCCGGTCGGAATCGGCGCCAGAAAACACTACGCCCAGCGATGGGCAGGAAGGGGATGCTATGAGCATCAAGAATCTCGCCCAGGAACTGGGTGTCGAGCCGGATGCGCTTCGTGAGAAGCTGTCCGGCTTTTTCAATGAGACCGTCGAGGTCTCCGGCCAGGTTGACGTGACCTACCCAGAGGAGACCGCCGTCGCCCCGACGGAGCGTGTAACGGTCGAGCCGACCATTGCAAACACTGACGGTGAGGCCGGTGGTGCGCTGGGTTTGACGTTCACTGTCTCCAATACTCCGGATGGTTGGGATATCACTGTGGACGAGTCCACTGGCGCGGTCGCAGCTAAGGCACCTGCCGGTGTGGAGCCGGGGGACACGGTCACCGCGACCGTCACGGTGAATGAGTCCACTGAGGTGCCGGTGGCCTTCAAGGTGCGGGCCCTCGCAGACGACGATGAGCAGCCGACCAGCACTGAAGGCGCGGAGACCCCGGCCGGTGCGGAGTCGCCCAACACCGTGACCCTTGACCGCGACACCTATAACCTGCTGGTGACGCAGGCTAAGCAGGGTGCACAGGCTGCGTCTGATAAAGCACGTGAGGCCCGCATCGCCGAGGTGGACAACTGGATTGCCGAGGGCCGTGTCGCTGCGGCTCAGCGCGACAAGGTGCTGTCCCTGATGCACGAGAACGAGGCCCTTGCCCGCGAGGTGTACGGGTCGAACCCGAAGAACACCATCCCGATGACGGAGGTAGGCCACGTTGGTGCTGGCATGCCGAAGTCGAAGGCTGAAGAGCTGTTGGCAAAGGCCGACAGTATCCGCAACAACAAGAAAGGATCGTAATGTCTAATCCGACTTTCAAGCATGGCCCGATTGGCTTCGATATCGCCACCGACCTCGACAAGTTCCGCGTCGTCGCGCTTAACCAGGA
>NZ_KV817244.1:0-200 GCF_001814605.1 Corynebacterium sp. HMSC074C01
CCATGCGCCCTAAATAACGAACACACAACCAACAAGGCAACCACCACCACAAAAGCAGCAGAAGACAGTGTTGGTGTGAACACACAAAACACAAAAGAACAAAGAAATCACACAAACCACAACCCACCACCAACACACGCACAAAGCACGTATCAGCAGCAAGCATATGGTTTAATGCTCGCGTCCACTATACAGTTCTC
>NZ_KV817245.1:0-224 GCF_001814605.1 Corynebacterium sp. HMSC074C01
CCCGGATACCGACGGTGACGGCCTGACCGATGGTACTGAGATTGAGATCGGCACCGATCCGAACAACCCGGATACCGACGGTGATGGTCACAACGACGGTGACGAGGTCAAGGACAATAAGGACCCGAAGGACCCAGATTCCTTCCCTGGTGATGACACCGACACCGATGGTGATGGTGTTCCGGATGCCCAGGAGGAAAAGGACGGTACGGATCCGAACAACC
>NZ_KV817247.1:0-3862 GCF_001814605.1 Corynebacterium sp. HMSC074C01
TTAGGTCACTGGTTCGAGCCCAGTTGGAGGAGCACTTAGTAGGCCTCTTCTACCCGCCTTTTACTGGTAGAAGAGGCCTTATTTTTAGGCTTGCTGTTTTTAACAGCGGTTTACAGTGGCACACATGTAGCGGAAATGCAGCGGGGGTTTGCCGCCCTAAATCAAGGAAAATAGAAGCCGCCTCACTGGAAGATTCTCCGCCAGACTATTCAAACCCCGGCTTAAGGGACATTTGTTGCGACCGGCTATTTGGTAGCAGTGTCGTGACTATTCGGTAGCGCTTTAGTGAGTATCTGGTAGCAGCTCGGGACGCTTCAGGGTGATACTTCCGGTAGTCGCAACATCCGGGTGCGGCGTGTACTGGAAGAAGTCCGGTTATGACGGATTACCGTGCGGTTACGGCGCTGCTGATAGGGAAGCGTTCTTACCGCCAGATTGAAGACCAGCTCGGGTGCTCGCACCGGGCGAATTCACGAGCGAATCATGCATTGCGAAGCCTAGGACTGACCACTACCGAGCACGTCACGGCGTTGACAGATGACGAGTTGGCTGAGATATTCGTTGATAAACGCAGTAGCGGGCAGGGCGAGTTCGTTTCGATTGACTTTGATGCAGTTGTCAAAGTACGTACAGGGCGTACGAAGCAAACATTGCAAGTCTTGTGGGCTCGCTATACCAGTACTCCTGCCCAGGCGGGCCAGCGTCACTATAGTTACGATCGGTTCCGCCAGCTGGTTGCCGCCCATGTTGATGCGGCGGGGCTTACCGCCCGCATTACTCACGCACCAGGGCATACGATGCAGGCGGATTGGGCGGGGTGATGTTTTCATATGTGTAATTTATGCGGCTTATAGAGCCCATTGAGACGTTTTGGGCACTACTTTTCGCGTCTCATTTGGCTGTACCTAATCGCTACATCAATTGCTAGAAGTGTAGCTGCTGTCCTATAAACCCTGCTGCTGCCTCCTGAAACATGTATCACTGGGGACTTTCGTGACATGGTATTTTTACTTGTATGGATCTGAACCCCATGACGCGGCTTAAGTCGACTCAAGCACAGCCGACGATTTCCGTTAAGGATGTTGAACGTGTGCGCCGTCAACGCAGACTCGCAAAAACCGAAGAAGAATACCGCGACGTACGTTCCCAGATGCGAGATCTAGTTGCCGAGCTTCGCTCAACCCCCGAGCGAAGCCCAAAGACCACGAAAATCGCCGGCATCATCATCCTGGTTGTTGGGCTCATCGTGGGAGCACTGCTCTTCTATGCTGCTTACCTGGTGTGGCCGGGTTTCGTCGAGAATATGGAGGACCAATGGTAAAGAGCGACTCCTCCGGATCCAATGACGGAAGCATTTCAGAGCGTCAAGCCTTTTTAGGCTTGGTCGGATTCATCGTTGTTGGCTTGGCGTTCAGTTTTTATGGCATCGCTCTTATCGTTTTAGCCTCCCTTGTGACCCTTGGATCCATCGGAGTCGGAGTCTTTTTTATCCTTCGCTCTTATGACACCGGAGGAACCAAGCTTGGACCGATATCGGGTGAGATTGAGCAGCTTAGCAATGATGCCTCGTTTGATATTGCTGAGGAACTAATCGCTTGGGATAAACTGAAATACACCAAGGGCATCGGCACAAGAATCGCAGGTCAGGATGATCTCATTGAAGATATTTATCGCCGACTTGCCAATGCCCGCGAGGAGCTGGCCCAGGCTGATACGCCAGCCCACCGTATAGAAGCCGTTCTTGCCGTCGACTCGATTCTCGCAACTGCGAAAGAGCTACGTACTTCAGCATAACCTTGGGAATAGGGGCTCTTTCTGTTGCCCGCTTAGGCCATCAAAATGGAGGAACTGGCGAACTGGCTGCAACCTCCCGGGCCGAGTAGGGCTTGCGGAATGTTTCGCCACCGGCAACATAGATACAATGTATCCATGACTCAACCCCAAGAGCTCGAGAGTCCGGGATCGAATTTCACCCAGGTGTTGGAAGCTGCAGCGAAGCTCCCTGGGGTGAGGCTGAACAGAGCTACTTACCTCCGCCAAGCCCTCAAGCGTTACTGCACTGAGGCGCAAATCGAGGAAGCAATCAATACCAGTCCGGCAGCGGCAGGCATCCCGCTCAAGGTCATCACCGCGATAGCGAACACATCCATTGCCTATGAGACGAGCAAGGTTACTGGCCTCTCGACAATCGCAGGCATCCCTGGCGGCCTGGCGATGGCGGGGACTGTGCCGGCAGATCTTGTGCAGTACATGGGGCATATTCTTCGAATTGTCCAGAAGCTTGCCTATATCTACAGCTGGCCTGATTTATTTGCCAATGATGGCGAAGATGTGGACGAAGCGACCGAGGGCATGTTGGTCCTGTTCGTGGGTGTGATGTTTGGGGTGCAGATCGCTCAAGGTGGAGTGACGCGAGTTGCCGGCATGGTCGCAGCCAATGTCGCTAGGAAACTCCCACAGAAGGCACTCACCAAGGGAGTGATCTATCCGATCGTGAAAAAGGTTGCGAGCTATCTCGGGGTGAGTATGACTAAGAAAATATTCGCTAGCGGAGTAGCTAAGGCCATCCCCGTCGCCGGTGCAGTTCTCTCTGGGGGCCTCACTCTGGGGACGTTCCTCCCGATGTCAAAGCGTCTACAAAAGCACCTCGCAAGTTTAGAATTGACCAAGCCAGGACACCGGACAGAAGAGAAAGAATCCTGACGCTGAATTCATGCCTCTGTAGGCCACTGAGAACCGAAGAAAATTCGGTGTTAGGCAAAGGCTTCCAGAATCCGCCTTCTTAATAAGAAGCGCAAATAACCCGCCTCAGGCTTACTTATCTTCACACCCGCCACTATCGATTCTGAGCTCGTTCTACTAAGAAGCCAGTGGCAAACCAATGAACCAAAGTCACCAAAGCTTAGACTTCCTTGCCCTGCAAGATTTCCTCTCAAAGAGTTTATTACTAAACTGCCTAACGGTAGGGGAATCGTATATTGCCTACGGCCTGATACATCTATTTCTGAGACGTCCGACGCCTCCGAAGAAGAGTGATTCCGGCTTCTTTCAACGCCCTGGCGACGGTCGGCCGGGAAACGTTGAACTCTTTCATCGCTTCTGCTGAAGTTGGCCAAGTTCCTGAATCTATGAATGTTCTCTCGAAGCAGTTAGCGATGTCTCGTTTGCTAACTCTGCTTTTAACTGCGCGTCGTGAACTTGCACGCTGGAGATTCTTCCTTGCTGTCTGAGCGTATTCCCCGTCTCTGTCGGTTTCCAGCGTTGTGGGGCTTTCTGGCTGCCTCTGCAGTGCTTTGTGTTCACCGCTTGTAGCTCGCCCTGGAGCGCTAGAGCTAAGGCTTGTGCTGGTTTTGGATTGGGTGACATAGCCGCGTATGCGTCGTGCCATGGTTTGGTGGTCGCGCATGTGTGGCATTTCGCTATCGCGTCCTGCGCCGCCGTGGGTGTGTGCGATGTTGCAGGCGTGTTCGTAAGCAACGCCTGAGTAAGCCACCGCTACCGGAAACTCACTCAGGCGCTACCAGACACTCACCACACCGCTACCATTTCAATCTTCTGAACAACATTTCGTGTGGATTTGCGGCGTGTCGCATTAAGGGACATTTCGTGTGGATTTAGGAGCGTCCGGCCCAGCCTTTTCTTATGCCTAAGCTGGGGTTCCATTCGTTGTCGATGTGGGTGTCGAATGTGGCTGGTCGCCCGTCTGGGTGGCCACGTCGTGTGAGCTCTTCTTTCGTCCAGGCCGCGTATGCCGCTTTTCCCATTGCGTCCGAAGTCTTGCGGCCTGGCTAGGTCCAGTGGATGTACAGGGGCTTCGGTGCGGACGTCGGACCTGACCCCTGTTTGGTGGACACCTGATATC
>NZ_KV817248.1:0-475 GCF_001814605.1 Corynebacterium sp. HMSC074C01
TAGGTTTGGGCTTTTCACGGCCTTTTTTGTGGAGAGTTTGATCCTGGCTCAGGACGAACGCTGGCGGCGTGCTTAACACATGCAAGTCGAACGGAAAGGCCTCAGCTTGCTGGGGTACTCGAGTGGCGAACGGGTGAGTAACACGTGGGTGATCTGCCTTGCACTCTGGGATAAGCTTGGGAAACTGGGTCTAATACCGGATATGAACTGCCTTTAGTGTGGTGGTTGGAAAGTTTTTTCGGTGCAAGATGAGCTCGCGGCCTATCAGCTTGTTGGTGGGGTAATGGCCTACCAAGGCGTCGACGGGTAGCCGGCCTGAGAGGGTGTACGGCCACATTGGGACTGAGATACGGCCCAGACTCCTACGGGAGGCAGCAGTGGGGAATATTGCACAATGGGCGGAAGCCTGATGCAGCGACGCCGCGTGGGGGATGACGGCCTTCGGGTTGTAAACTCCTTTCGACAGGGACGAAGC
>NZ_KV817249.1:0-14587 GCF_001814605.1 Corynebacterium sp. HMSC074C01
ACCTTTGAGCAACCACTCAACGGTGACGGGCTTCTCCGTCGTTTTGCCAGCATTACCGGCATGCGTTAACACGTCTGCACTTTCTGGTCCTGGACACGCGCACACTAGCCCATAGCGGCAATAGACCCCAATTGGGCCTAATCATGTTCACCTGAAAACGCTGATAAACAAGGCTCATACCCACCCGGGTAGCTGCCTAATTCCTAACTACTGCGAAAGGGCGATGGAAGTATGAGTTCCCCCACCTATGCTAGGGCGTCTTGTCGTCACACAGAATTGTAAACTGGGCACCGAGTTTTCTGGCTAAGTAGCCAACCCGGTCCGGGATTAGGGTACGGAGAAGATGTTTGAATTCCTTTTGTTTCTCGTTCCTTCAGTGCTTTATATCATTTTTCAGCGCAAGAGAATTGGGGTTTCTCAAGCTCGGGCAAATGTGGGTTGGCGATTGGGAAGTTGGCAAACAGTAGTACTAGGCATCATCCTTTTCCCCGTGCTGATTGGAATGGGATACGCTGGTATCCGTCTTGTATCGACGGCTAGTCTGGCCATACCGGGGGTGGTTCTGTCTCAAGGGGTAAGCCTTGCTGTCATTTTCAGGGCTATAGGCGAGGAAGTGTTTTTCCGAGGATTTGTTGGCGGCTTACTTTTTCGATCCTGGGGGTTCTGGGGTGGTAACACGCTCCAAGCGGGAGTTTTTCTTCTGCCTCATTTGATGTTGTTGAGCTTCGATGCGCAGTTGTGGCCCATACTTCCGGTTCAGTTTCTCTGCGGGTGGATCCTGGGAGTGGTGCGATACCGCTCGGGAAGCGTCATTGAATGCGCAATATTGCACGCTGCTATTAACCTTGCAATTGGACTGCTTGCGGGATAAGCGAAGGATTGTGCGCGGGCGCTCAGGGCGGTTAGTGGCTGTCAATTCGCACCAAAGATTGGGGAGCGTGCCTATTTGTCACGTAGCAGTCCTCGTACGGCTTCGCGGACACTCTTCTGTATCCAGTTAGATTCCTAAGACGGACTTTGCAATGAAGAAGTAGATGATCAAGCCCGTTGCATCACAGAAGGTAGAGATGAATGGGTTAGAGAAGACCGCAGGGTCCGCGCCAACAGTCTTAGCCACAATGGGCATGAGACCACCAACAGTCGCGGACATCGAACAAATGAGAAACAGCGTGGAGCCGATGACGAGGCCGATATCGAGGCCATAGATGACCGTCGCCAAGATAAGACCGGCCAGCCCCAGTACGGCGCCGAGCAACATTCCGACGCGCAATTCCCGCCACATGACTGCCAAGAGGTCGCGCGTGCGGACGTCGCCAAGCGCGAGCGCGCGGGTCACAGTAGTAGCTGCCTGGTTTCCTGTATTGCCGCCCGTGCCGGTGAGCAGAGGGATGAACAGAGACAGTACAACTGCCTTGGCCAAGGTGTCCTCGAAGGAATCGAGAACCCGCACGGTCAACAGAGCCGATACGGCGAGAACGAGCAGCCAGAGAATGCGGGAGCGGACGAGCTTGAGAAGGGGCGTCGACAAGTACGGCTGCTGGAGAGCTTCCGTACCGCCGGAACGAGCCGAGTCCTCGCTGTCCGCCTCTTCCATGATGTCCGTGGCATCGTCCCACGTAAGAAGACCGACGAGGCGGTGTGAATCATCCACAATCGGCAGCGCCAGCATGTCGAGTGGCAAGAACCAGCGGACGGTCTCCTCGGCGTCGGCAGTTGCGTATGCATACACCGGCTCTTTCATGATGTCCTCAATGAGGATGCCACGCTCAGCAGTGAAGAGTTCGCGCAGGCTAACGACGCCCACCAAGCGCCGGTCCTTGCGCGTTACAGGAACGGTATAGATGGTCTCTAGCTCATCGGCGTTGTCGCGGAGGGTGCGCAGGGCTTCTTCCATGCTCATTTCCGGGTGGATATCGGCCACCTCTGGCGACATACGACGCCCAACGGATCCCTTCGTGTATCCAAGGATCACTCCGGTCACGTCGCGCTGGGTCTGGGTCAGCGAGCGGAGGAGGCGATCCGCGATCTCGGCGGGCAGCTCATCCAAGAGCGCCACGCGGTCTTCGGGATCCAACTCGTCGAAGAATTCGTAGACATCGGCGTTGCCCAATTCGTCGATGATGTCCGCTTGGTGCTTTGCATCAAGCGCATCAAAGACCGCGATGGACTTTTCCCGCGGCAGCAGTCTCAATGCCAACGCAGCGCGGAGAGCGTTCTGGCGCTCCACAATTGCGATGAGTTCTTGACGGGGAACGTGGGCTAAGAGCTCCTGGAGGCGAGGGGCCTTTTTAGGATCGATGGCGTCTTCTTGCTTCAGCCACGCCTCTACGGTCTCGCTGGCCTGCTCAATAGTTTCTGCCATCGCTTCGCCTTTCCACTCGACGTCAACCTCCTCAGACTACGCTATGCAGCGCTGCACGGCCTTTTCGCAGATGTACTATTGCGGCATGCTTTCCCTCTACCGTGAATTTTCGGACCATGACGTTGTTAAAACGCTACTGAGCTTCGAAGAGGCAGAGTTTCTCTTCGTCGTGGCAGACACGCCGAAGAAGTCGGTGAGCGATGATCCCTACGCTGAGGATAAAACGCACATTCAGCTCATGAGCTTGCCTGGAGTTGCTTTAAAGTTGCTGCCAGAAGGAGAGCTGATTACTGGTGACATCGCCGTGCGCTATCCGCAGCTCTTCCAGACAGTCGCAGGAAAAACGCTGTGGGACCCGCGTGAAATTACAGAACTTGAGCCTTTCAGGGTGTTTCATGCTCGGGGTAGCCACCACTTCCACGAGAGGAGTAAAGAACACTATGTCGATATCTGGGAGATTCTTCCAGATGTAGCCGACGCAGCCATGGAGCAGCTCCTTGCTCGGATTGACGTTCCGGTAGAGCTTGATTCCACATTCGGCCCGTTAGTGCTCGACCGCCGTACAAATACATTCGAAGGCAGGGCAGAAGAACTCGGAGTTGATATCAGCATCGTGTATGAAGCGGAGGAGCTTCTTCTCGCGGAGAGTACGAATCTCAAGCGAAAATTCAAGGCACCCCTCACCGTGATCAACAAGGTCCTCAGTGCCGAGTTCCTCGATGAGGTCCAGGGCTTTGCTGCTGCAAAGGCCCTCCGAGCCGCCAACCGTTGGCGCCACGACGTCGCCTTGTCCGAGGGCAACAGCGTCCCGGCGCCGGAACTCACTACCAGCGACGTATACGCCAAACTCACTCCCGTTGCCGTCGAGGTTCCCCAACGTGGGACTCTCAGCGTGGAGTTTGATGATGGCTATCTTTTTGGCGGTCACCCTGTAACAGTGAAGGTAAGACGTAACGGTAGGCCTGCAGCCCTTGAGCTCGACGCTTAATTACTGTTCGCGCATCCGCGTGAGGACGTTGTGTGCAGAAATAAGGCACATCGGCACGCCCACGCCCGGCACCGTGGTGCCACCGACGTAGTACAGATTGGGCAGCTTACGGGATTGGTTCCGGCCCCGAAAAAATGCGGACTGGCGCAGCGTATGTGCAGGGCCCACGGCGCCGCCGGACCAGGAATTGTACTGCTCGGCAAAGTCGGCGGGGCCGAGCGTGCGCTTGACGACGACCCTGTCCTCCAGATCCTCAATCCCCAACCAAGCCCCTAGCTGCGCCACGGCGGCGCGGGCGATGGCGCCCACGCGGGGAGATTCCGCAGCGCCGTAGGCATCGCCATGGCCGTAGGATTCCTCTGCCGGAACGGGGACGAGGATGAAGAGATTCTCGTAGCCTTCCGGAGCTACGCCAGGATCCGTCGCGGATGTCTTGGATACGTAGATAGACTCCGAAGCTCCCAGTGGCCGCAACGGCTCAGGGCCGTGGTAGACGGCCCTAAAATCGGGGGTCCAGTCTGTGCTGAATAGCAGTGTATGGTGTGCCAGCTGCGGAAGGGCACCCTTCACGCCGAGGAAGACTAAGACAGTACCCAGACCAGGGTCACGGTGGGCAAAGTAGCGTTCCGGATACGTTTGCAGGTCCGTGGGAAGCAGCGCGGTTTCTGTGTGGTGTAAGTCGGCGGCGGAGACGATGGCATCGGCGGGGATCGTGCGGTCGTCGTCAAGCGTGACGCCCGCCGCGCGCCCGTGCGCGTGGTTGATGGCTACCACCGCCGAGCCAAGCTCGAAGGTGGCGCCGGCTGTCTGCCGCGCGATAGCGTCGACAACGGCCGCGAAGCCCCCTAAGGGATAGCGCACGCCCTCCACCAAGTCCGTGTGGCTCATCAAGGAGTACAGTGCCGGCGCGGCCTTCGGTTCAGTGGAGAGAAACACCGCGGGGTAAGTCAGGACCTGGCGCAGGCGGTAATCCTTAAACTGGGCGGCCACCAGCGCATCGAGCGAACGAGTCAGCAGCAGCGCGAGCGTGCCCAGTCGGGTGAGGACGTCCTTGCTGAGAAGCTGCGTGGGGTGGGAGAACGTGGTGTACAAAAAGCTGCTTAGCGCCACGGCATAGATATCGGAGGAGCGCGCTAAGTAGGCGCGCACGCGCTCGCCTGCGCCCGGCTCGAGGGATTCAAAAAGCTCTGCTACGTTCTCCACGCCCGTTTCTATATCTAGGGCCGCGCCATCTTCGTTGATAACACGGTAGGCAGGGGAGAGGTCTACTAGGTCCAGCTCGCGCTCGGTACTGGTGCCGCAGGCCCGGAAAAACTCATCGAAGGCCTCCGGCATGAGGTACCACGAGGGGCCGGTATCGAAACGGAAGCCATCCACGGCCAGGCT
Source organism: Corynebacterium sp. HMSC074C01 (assembly GCF_001814605.1). Classification (NCBI taxonomy): domain Bacteria; kingdom Bacillati; phylum Actinomycetota; class Actinomycetes; order Mycobacteriales; family Corynebacteriaceae; genus Corynebacterium; species Corynebacterium sp. HMSC074C01. The sequence continues at coordinate 4,737 of NZ_KV817249.1, forward strand.
TCCCGCGCGCCCACCAACGCTGCGTTGCTTGTCGACGACCGTCACCCGCATCCCCTCCCGCAACAGCAAGGCTGCGGTGGCAAGTCCTGCAATACCAGCGCCGATGACAACAACATGTTTGCCCATGTTCTTTAACCCTTATTCCTTGCCGCGTGTGCTGCAGCGCGGCTGATGAGGACAGCTTTCCGCGCGGCGGGCACACTGACACGGGTAGTCATGATCTCGTGCGCAGGAGTGGTGTCGAGGAGATCCGTAAGCTCCGTGAAAAGAGCCGCCGCTGCGGCTACCCCCACCCTGGAGCTCAGAGGAAGCAGGTCCATGGCCGTGCGGGCATGGGCTAAGTCTTCGCGGATATCAGCAATGATGGCGGCCTTCGTTTCCTCATCGAGTTTGTCTGGCTCACGCAGCGTAGGAAAATAAGCGCGGCCCAGCTCCGTGGAGTCTTCATGCAGGTCCCGCAGAAAGTTGATCTTCTGAAACGCGGCACCCAGGCGCTCTGCTCCTTCTTCGACGCCAGCGGGCCGAGGAGCACCGGCATAAAAAGTATCCAGGCATAGCAGCCCAATGACTTCTGCAGAGCCCCGAACGTAGGTCTTAAAAGACTCCGCTGTGTGGGAGGTGCGCGTGAGATCGCAGCGCATGGAGGCAAAGAACTCTGCAATGTGTTCGTCCTGGAACCCGCAGCGCCGCGCGGAGAGCGCGTAGGCGTGGACGACCGGGTCGGCGTGAAAACGCTGGGACGGGGCGTTGCGGACGGTGGTTTCGTAGGCGTCGAGAAGCGCGGCCGCGTCGTGGGGATTGAGTCCCGCGTCGACGATTTCATCGGCCGTGCGCACCATGGCATATAAATTACGGATGTCCACGCGCACCCGCGGCTGAAGAAGCCGTGTGGCCAGGGAAAAACTGGTGGAGTAGTGGCGCATGATCTGAGCTGCAGCTGCTTCGGCACAGCGGTCATAATGCTCCAGAGCGGAAAGAGATGCGCGCATGGAGCATATTTTAGACCACACGCGTCACATAACTTACCCAGGGCAAGATAGGGTGGTGACGTTACTTTCCCCATCTATAAGGAGAACACGTCCATGACAACCCCAACGATGACTGCTGCGGCTCGTGCCGTCGACCTGTTCAAACAATACGGTCAGGGAGATACCGCAGTTACCGCGTTGGACCACGTCGACGTTGAGTTCGCGCGCAACACTTTTACCGCCATCATGGGCCCCTCGGGCTCCGGCAAGTCCACGCTCATGCACACCATGGCGGGGCTCGATTCGGCGACGTCCGGTTCGGCCTTCATCGGTGATACCGATATGTCGCAGCTCAGCGACAAGGATATTACGGCCCTGCGCCGCGACCGCCTGGGCTTCATCTTTCAGTCCTTCAACCTGGTGCCCACGCTGACCGCGGCAGAAAACATCACGCTGCCCACCGATATCGCTGGCAACAAGGTGGATAAAGAGTGGTTCGATGAGGTCACTTCCCGCCTGGGCTTGTCCGAGCGCTTGAATCACCGCCCAGCAGAGCTCTCCGGTGGCCAGCAGCAGCGCGTGGCCTGCGCGCGCGCCCTAGTTTCGCGCCCCGAGATCATCTTCGGCGATGAGCCGACCGGCAACCTGGATTCGAACTCCTCCGCCGAGGTACTCGACATTTTGCGCACCGCCGTGGATAAGGATGGTCAGACCGTCGTTATCGTCACGCACGATGCCAAGGCCGCCTCCTACGCAGACCGCGTGGTCTTTCTTGCTGATGGCCGCCTCGTGAATGAACTCACCAACCCAACCATGGAGTCCATCCACGCCGTGATGGCAGAAATCGAGGGCTAAAGCATGGCCACAAAGAACACCATGCGCACGGTGTCCGTGCGCAACATTCTCGCGCATAAGCTGCGCCTTGCCCTGACCTTGTTGGCGGTGGTGCTCGGCACCGCGTTCATCTCGGGTTCCTTCATGTTCACTAATTCGCTGTCGAGCACCTTCGACTCCGCTGTCTCGACTGCGTTTACCGGTGTGGACGCGGCCGTGAGCCAGAAAGAAGGCGGCCCCAACCTCGACCAAAAGATGCGCGATGACATCGCCGCCGACCCCGATGTGCGCGCGGTGAACATGCAAAGCAGCCAGACGGTCGTGGTGGCGAACAAGGACGCCGAGGCCTTTCAAACTGGTGGGGGCACCTCCAGCGTGCAGCCTTACTACCCGGAGGAGCAGTCCGTCGGTGAGCCCGCCACGCTTGTCGAAGGCTCCGAGCCGAACGGGACCGGCGAAGTCCTCATTAATGATTCCGCCGCCGAAGAGTTCGGTATCCACGTCGGCGATACCCTCCTCGTGGTCCACCCGGACCAGCGTGATGAGGTGAAGGTCGTGGGCGTCGTCAAGCCTGCAGTGGACCAAGGCCCCAGCCTGACCTTGCTCATGGGGCACGAGGCCTTCGTCGAGCGCTATGGCAATTCTGCCCAGTTGAAGGTCGCGGCGGCCGAGGGCGTCGACGCCGATGCCCTCGTGGAGCACCTCAATGAAACCTTCGAGGTTAAGGCGGAATCCGGCCAGAAGCTGGCCGATGAGTTGTCGGATCAGATTTCCTCTGCCCTGAAATTCGTCAACTACTTCCTCATCGCTTTCGGCCTCATTGCGCTGTTGGTGGGCACATTTATCATTGCGAATACCTTCTCAATGATTGTGGCCCAGCGCACCAAGGAGTTCGCGCTTCTGCGTGCACTCGGCGCCTCGCGTGGTCAGATTACGCGCTCGGTGGTGACGGAGGCCTTCATCGTGGGCCTCGTGGGTTCTGCCGTGGGCGTGGTCGCAGGCATGGGCCTGGTTGCGCTCATTAAGGCCGTCTTTGCCGCCAAGGACATGCCCATGGGCGGCGGTTTGGGTCTGAGCGTCAGCGCAGTGGTCGTGCCGTTGCTTTTGGGTGCCGTGGTCACCATCATTTCCGCGTGGGCGCCGGCGCGCCGGGCGGGTGCGGTGAAACCCGTGGAAGCCATGCGCTCCACCGAGTCCGCGGCTGGTTCCTCGTTGCTCGTGCGCAGCGTTCTGGGCGGGTTGCTGCTCGTTCTAGGCATCATCTTCGCGCTCGTTGGAGTGTTTATCGATGCCTCCACAGGCATCCGCGCCTCCCTCGTGGGCCTCGGTGCGCTCAACCTCATCCTTGGTTTCTTCCTCGCCGGCCCGGCCATCTCCCTGCCTATCGTTCCGGGGATCGGCCGCGTGGTTGGTGCGCCCTTTGGCGCGGTGGGCAAGCTGGCGTCGACGAACTCGGCGCGTAACCCGCGCCGAACCGCGGCTACCGCGTTCGCCCTCATGCTGGGGGTGGCGCTAGTGACCTCGATCGGCATGTTGGGCGCGACGATGAAGGCCTCGGTTGCCGATGCCGTCGAACAGGATGCCCGCGCAGACTTCTTGCTGTCCGGTCCGACGTCCGGAAGCTTCCCGACGCCGAACGAGACGGCGCAGCGTGCCCGCGATACTGAGGGCGCTGGCCAGGTCGTAGCGATGAGTACTGCGCCGCTACAGGTGGATGGCCAGGCTTCGATGAATTATGGCCCGGAGATGTTGATTAGCCAGGTCATCGATGGCAACGCCGATGACATGCTCAACCTGACTGTGGTGGACGGTGCCGTGAATACGGGCGAGGAGCCTGGCTTCATCGCCGAGGCTGGCTTGGCTGCGGAGCATGGTTGGGAAGTCGGTCAGTCTTATGAGCTGGCCGGCCCGGATCCCTCCCGCACCGCGCAGGTGAAGCTCCTCGGCACGTATGAGCATTTTGAGATGCTTCCGGGTCTGGCCGTGTCCAAGTCTGCGGCAGAAGAGGTCGTTGACCCCGGTAGCCTTGACGTCACGGTGGTCTCCGTGAACGCGGAGGAAGGCTATGACAAGGAGAAGCTGCGCGCCAACCTGGAGAAGTCCGTCAAGGACCTCGTCGTGGTGCAGGTGCGCACCAGTGAGGAGTACGCCGGCGAGGCTGCCGGCATGATTGACCAGATGCTCACGATCCTCTATGCGCTGCTGGCCCTTGCCGTGGTCATCGCGGTCCTGGGCATTGTCAATACCCTCACGCTGGGCGTGATCGAACGCCGACAAGAAATCGGCATGCTGCGCGCGGTGGGCACCCAGCGCCGCCAGATTCGCACGATGATCACCGTGGAATCGGTACAGATTGCCCTCTTTGGTGCGCTCATGGGCATCCTCATGGGACTGGGGATGGGATGGTCCTTCATCTCCGTGCTGTCCGACGAAGGCCTCGATAGCGCGACGGTGCCGTGGCTGATGCTCGCGGTCATGTTCGTGGGCTCCGGAATCGTGGGTGTGCTGGCAGCGCTGTGGCCGGCGCAGCGCGCGGCGAAGACCCCACCGTTGGACGCCATCGCTGACTAGTGCAGACAGGGGCGTGCTAGGTAGGTTAGGCGAGAAGCGAACCTACCCACGCCCCGCGCCAGGCCACCACGATTCCCAGGCCGATGGTCCAGAAGAGATAACGCGCCAAGCGCCACCAGCGCTTGGCTTTTATCATTTCTCCCAGTTCCTTGGCCAGCGTGGACCACGTGGATAGCCCGCCAGCGAGTCCGGCTGCTAGCAGGGGGAGAAAATACTCGGGGGTGTGGGCATGCGTGGCATAGCCGTAGGCCACGCCCGCCACGGCTGCGCCAATGAGGTTAGCGGCAAAGGTACACGTGGGGGAGGGCAGCACGCGGGTGAGCAGGTAGCGCCCGCAGCCGCCGACAAAGCCACCGGCGAGTACGGCCAGGATGGAGAGAATCATGCGTGCCTCCGATCCTGCAAGCGGTCACCCATGAGGTAGGCCCCGGTGCAGCCGACGACCGTCGCCAACACGTAGGCCCCTGCCTGCGCCGGGTCGAAGCCGGAGGTGAGAAAAGCAAAGGCAGCAAAGCTGGTGAAGCCGCCTAAGAAACCTGTGCCCCAGAATGCCGGGGGTTTGGCATAGCCCATAACAGCGCTGCCGAGAACGTTGATGAGCAGCAGCGGCAGAGCGCCACCCCCGAGAAGCGAAGAAAGGCCGAAGCGGGCCAGCGCCCCGAGCGCGGCCCCGCAGCCCACAAGAAGGATCTGTGGCATAGGCACCATCCTAATTGGGATGCGAAACCAGCGTGAAGCAGGCAAGCTTAGGGTGTATCCACATCCCCAAGGAGGAAACCACCATGGCACACGAGCGCGCCGGCCAACTAGCCCAGTCTTCCGATCTCATTGACATTGCAGAGCTAGTCACCGCGTATTACACCCGCACCCCCGACGCTGATAACCCCGACCAGCAGGTTTCCTTCGGCACCTCCGGGCACCGCGGCTCCGCTTTGGATACCGCCTTCAACGAGGCCCACATCTTGGCGATTACCCAGGCCATCGTGGATTACCGCGCTGAGCAGGGGACCACGGGTGCCATCTTCATCGGCCGCGATACCCACGCTTTGTCCGAGCCCGCCATGGTCTCCGCCCTCGAGGTTCTCCTTGCCAATGGGTTGGAGGTTCGTGTGGATGACCGCGGCCGCTACACCCCGACCCCGGCAGTCTCCCACGCCATCCTGACCAACCCGGGCACCGATGGCATCGTGATCACTCCCTCCCACAACCCGCCGCGTGATGGTGGTTTCAAGTACAACCCGCCGACGGGCGGCCCAGCAGACACGGATGCCACCGACTGGATTGCAGCCAAGGCCAACGACTACCTGCGCGCTGGGCTGGAGGGCGTCAAGCGCGTGCCGGTTGACGGCGTGCTCGATGAGCGCTGCGTCAAGCACAATTACCTCGACTCCTACGTGGCTGACCTAGCAAACGTGGTGGACATGGCGGCCATTAAAAAGGCCGGTGTGCGCATCGGCGCGGATCCGATGGGCGGCGCCTCGGTGGACTACTGGGCGGCCATCGCCGAGCACTACGGGCTCAACATGACGGTGGTAAATCCCGAGGTAGACGGCACCTTCCGCTTCATGACCCTGGATACTGACGGCAAGATCCGCATGGACTGCTCCTCCCCGGACGCTATGGCTTCGTTGGTGGAGAACCGCTCCAAGTACGACCTGGCTACGGGCAACGACGCGGATTCCGATCGCCATGGCATCGTCACCCCGGATGCGGGTCTGATGAACCCGAACCACTACCTGGCTGTGGCCATTGAGTACCTATTTAGCCACCGTCCCGAGTGGGGTGAGGCCGGGGTGGGCAAGACCTTGGTGTCTTCCTCCATGATCGATCGCGTCGTGGCCAGCCTGGGCCGTGAGCTCGTGGAGGTGCCGGTGGGCTTCAAGTGGTTCGTGCCGGGGCTTGTCGACGGCTCCCTAGGTTTCGGCGGCGAAGAATCCGCCGGTGCCTCCTTCTTGCGCTTCGACGGAACTGTGTGGTCCACCGATAAGGATGGCATCATCATGGGTCTCTTGGCCGCCGAGATCCTGGCGGTGACGGGTAAAACCCCGTCCCAGCGCTACGCGGAGCTGGCAGAGAAGTACGGCGCACCGGCCTATGCGCGGACCGACGCGCCAGCTACCCGCGAGCAGAAGGCGATCCTGAAGAAGCTCTCTCCGGAGCAGGTCACGGCCACTGAGCTGGCGGGCGAGGAGATCGTCGCCAAGCTCACCGAAGCGCCGGGCAACGGCGCGGCGATCGGTGGCCTGAAGGTGACGACGGAAAACGCATGGTTCGCCGCGCGCCCGTCCGGCACGGAAGACAAGTACAAGATTTATGCCGAGAGCTTCCGTGGCGAAGAACACCTCAAGCAGGTCCAGGAAGAGGCGCAGGCGCTGGTGTCACAGGTTCTCGGAGCTTAGGCTAATGGTTTATGACAACCGCACAACGCACCTCGGTGCTTGACCTGTCCAGCGCACTCGCCCGATTCGGCATGGCCGCCGTGTGGATTATCGCCGGCATACAGAAACTGGACGCTCGGATGGAGATGGCACAGGCCATCCGGGCCTATGGCATCTTCACCCCGGAATGGTCTGAGTACTTGGCCTTCCTCATTGCGCCGCTTGAAATCGTTGGAGGGCTGCTGCTGTTGTTGGGCCTGTTCTTGAGGGAGGCGTCGGCAGTCGCTGCGGTGGTCCTGGTCCTGTTCATGGTGGGAATTTCTCAGGCGTGGGCGCGTGGGCTAGTCATCGATTGTGGGTGTTTTGGCTACGACCCCAACGACGTGAGCCAAGGCATGAACTACGCACTGACGCTGCTTCGCGACGCTTTCTTCCTCATCCTCACCGCGTGGACGATCTGGCGCCCGTATCGTCGTTACGCTCTCCACCCGTAACTTGTTAGGCTAATCCCGTGTTTAAAAACAAGATCAGCGCAACGCTTGTGCTGGACGTTATCAGTGCGTTTGCGCGATTTTATATGGCCTATGTGTGGATTAAAGCGGGAGCGTCGAAGCTGTCGGACCAGCTCGCGGTATCGCAAAGCATCAAGGCATATGAAATCTTTACCCCAGAGTGGTCCCACTATTTGTCCTATCTGATTGGCCCGCTTGAAGTGTGCGGCGGCCTGTTGCTCCTGTTGGGGCTGTTCCTTCGGCAATCGGCGTGGGTGGGGCAGATTGTCCTCGTTCTATTCATGATCGGCATCGCGCAGGCATGGGCGCGGGGACTCGGGATTGACTGCGGGTGTTTCTCCGTTAGCCCTGATGAGGACGCGCAAGTGATGAACTACATGATGACACTGCTGCGTGATGTCTTCTATTCTGTCTTAATGGTGTGGACGATCAAGCGTCCTTTCACCAAATTTGCATTGCACCCTTAACAACGGTGTGTAGGCTTTTCATCTGTTCGAACTTAAGTCATAAAGGCAAGGTTGTTTAATGAGTACAGTCAAAGACCCCAACTCCAAAGGCAATAGTGGATTCGTCTGGGGCCTCGCTGTTCTGCTGGTTATTATTGCCGTGGTCATCGGATACATCGTCTACCAAGGGCGAGGTGCACAGACCGATGCGCTGGGGGACTACGCGGCCGAGGATGTCTCCATGGAGATTTCCCTCGCGGACAATGCGGTAACCTTCAAGTCTGCGGATGCCGCAAAGGACGCAACCGAAGTAGAGCTGTACGAGGACTACTCCTGCCCACACTGTGGTGACCTGGCGAAGGAAACCGACGAGCAGATGAAGGATGCGATTGATGCGGGCGAGCTCGTCGTGCACGTGCGTACCCTCAACTTCCTCGACGGCAGCCCGAACGGCCTGGAGAGCATCAAGTCCAACACGGGCCACTCCTCCAAGGCCGCTGCTGCGATGGAACAGGTAGCAAAGACCGGTGACGCCACGCTCTACTGGAACCTGCGTAAGTACCTCATGGAGAACCAGTCCAAGGTGTACAACAAGTGGGAGATGGAAGACTTCGCTGCTGCCGCGAAGGAACTGGGCGCAGATGATGCCACGGTGAAGGCCATTGAGGAAGCCCCGGTTGGTGAAGGAAACCCGCTGGTGACCTCGAACTACGAAAAGCTTGAAAAGGAAACCGGCAGCGTATCCTCGCCGCGCATTATCAAGGACGGCAAGGACATTCCGGAGGATGACAAGACCTCCATCATGGAATGGGTCAACATCGTTACTGAGAAGTAAATTTAGCGCCCCAACTCGCGATTTGGTGAGTGAATGGGGAGCGGATATATTGATACGAGTTGCAATCTTAAAGGTTGCACCTCGTATGAGGGGCTATGGCGCAGTTGGTAGCGCACCACACTGGCAGTGTGGGGGTCACGGGTTCGAATCCCGTTAGCTCCACTTTAAAATTCAATATTGCCCTGGGGCTATGGCGCAGTTGGTAGCGCACCACACTGGCAGTGTGGGGGTCACGGGTTCGAATCCCGTTAGCTCCACCATCGGCCGTCTCTTTCGCAGAGGCGGCCTTTTTCTATGCTGGGGAGCATGGATGTTTTCACCAAGTCAGTAGCACGAGCTGATCAAGCCGAGGCAGAGGCCGCGGGCCTGCGCTGGTTAGCAGCCGCAAGAAAGGACGTCGTGGTGGAAGTTGCGGGGCTGACAGGTTCGACGATTAGTACGCGTCGAGTAGCGCAGGCGCGACCGAGTGCTGCTGCAGCGCGGGCGTTTGGTGAAGCGTTGCGGCAGGTTCATCAGGCAGGCGCCCCAGCTTTCGGCGCACCGCCAGAGGGGTGGGAAGGCGCGAACTTCATTGGGCGCGTGGAGCAACCCTGCGAACCACGCGAAGCCTGGGGTGAGTTCTACGCCGAACAGCGGGTGGTGCCATTTATAGAAGGACTTCCGGAGGGGCTGCGGGACAGCGTATATGTGGCGGCCGAAGCTATAGCCGCCGTGGATTGGGACGTTGAGCCTGCACGAATTCATGGTGATTTGTGGGCAGGGAATGTGTTGTTCCAGGAGGACACGGCGGTCATGATTGACCCTGCAGCGCACGGCGGGCATCCGTGGACGGATTTGGCCATGCTGGAACTGTTCGGAACGCCCTACTATGACGAGATACTGCGGGGCTATGGGGCGGGTGAGGAGTACCGGAAGTGGGTGCCGATGCACCAGTTGCACCCACTTGCAGTTCATGCGATGACGCATGGTCCGGCCTACTACGCTCCGCTTGAGCAGGCTGCGCATGCCACGCTTGAGACATTGCGATGAGCGCGTGACCGCTCGAAGGTTCTGCCGGGTTTTAAGGAAAAGGAGCTCTGGGTGCGCTTTTGAGCTCCGGAATTCGCGTTGCACTCGACAGCTCGACCGTCAACGATGGCTCAGTTGGTGGGCTTCGCCCTTTAAGGGCTTAGGAACCCCGGTTCTCTGCTGCATCCGGCGTGGTCTGGGATCCCCGAAATCCCCGCGCACCTTCTTGTGGTTCGTGGGTGGTGCTGTCCTGAAGGATCGCCGATATCCCCGTCAACCTGGTTGTGGTTGGCGGGTTT
>NZ_KV817250.1:0-359 GCF_001814605.1 Corynebacterium sp. HMSC074C01
GGGCCTGACCCCCGGAAAGTGGACACGTCGGGGGTTAGCTATGCTGCTCTAGTCAGTGTAGCTGAATTCTCGGCTTCAAAGACGTCAGGAGCTGAAAGATTGCACCAGGAGTGCCGTCGGCGTGTGTTGTAGCGCATGCACCACCGGAAGACTTCTTGGCGGCAGGAGATCGGATTGTCAAAGACTTTCCTGTCACGCAAGATTTCCCGCTTGAGCGTGGCGTTAAACGATTCTGCTAGGGCGTTATCAGCACTCGTTCCTACCGCTCCCATAGACTGGCGCACACCCAACGACGAGCAATAGTTCCTAAAGGCTTGTGAGGTGTACACGCTGCCGTGATCAGAATGGAAAATTGCCCC
>NZ_KV817251.1:0-10047 GCF_001814605.1 Corynebacterium sp. HMSC074C01
CCCCGACGTGTCTACTTTCCGGGGGTCAGGCCCCATTGCCCACTGCATCCACGCCCCATATGACGCACAAAAGTGGCGCGACCTACTCATTCCAGCTGAAGAAACCGTGCTGAAGGTAGCCACCCAACTAGGCATCCCCGTCGTCTTCCCCGAATCGATGTATGGGTTCGACCAGACTTACGAGGTGATTTCGCCTGATACTCCCCTCACCCGATCTCGCAATGGAAAACCCGGTGTTCGAGCGACCCTAATCGAGAACCGCTTAGCCTCCCCCTCGCGCACTACCTCGGTAATCGCGGCCGATCTGTACGGACCAGATGCCGGCCCCGGATGCGTCTACCATCAGCTCATCATTGGGAAGAAGCGTCCCCTTGCTCTTTTTAACGCACACGCTAAACACTCGGTCACGTATCTTCCAGACTTTGCACGAGCGTTGGCAGACGCACTTTTAGATGATTCGACACCCCCAATAATTTCCACACCTTGCGCTCCCGCTCTGACTCAAGCTGAGTTTGCTCGACGTGCCGGATGCCAACACTCCCCCATCACTATTCACCCATGGATGCTGAAAGTAGCTGGCGTTGCCAGCACGGGCCTCCGAGGACTGAAAGAAATGAGATACCTGTGGGACCGTCCCTCAATTCTTACCGGCGCCACGTCCTCATGGCAGGCGACCCCAACCGACGAGGCTCTAGAGGTTATTTATCAAGCCCAGCTGTCGAAATAACAAATCTCATCACCAGTACCCCTACCGCTCTACCTAAGATTTCTCCAACGTTCTACACTTGGACATCATGAGTGACACTCCCACCGCTTCTTCAGCCCTCACAACACCATATGAGGACCTCCTGCGCCGCGTCCTGGAAGAAGGCGCTCCCAAAGGCGACCGCACTGGTACCGGTACCCTCTCCCTGTTCGGTGCCCAACTTCGTTATAACTTGGCGGAGTCTTTTCCCCTGCTGACCACCAAGAAGGTCTACTTCCACGGCGTGATTGGTGAGCTGCTGTGGTTCTTGCGCGGCGAATCCAACGTGACGTGGCTGCAGGAGAACAAGGTCCGCATCTGGAACGAGTGGGCCGATGAGGACGGTGAGTTGGGCCCTGTCTACGGCGTGCAATGGCGCTCCTGGCCCACGCCGGATGGCCAGCACATCGACCAAATTCAGGCCGCCCTGGACACGCTCAAGAACAACCCGGATTCCCGCCGCAACCTGGTCTCCGCGTGGAATGTCTCTGAGCTGGACAAGATGGCGCTCATGCCCTGCCACCTGCTGTTCCAGCTCTACGTCGCTGACGGTGCACTCTCCATGCAGGTCTACCAACGCTCCGCGGACATGTTCTTGGGCGTTCCTTTCAACTTGGCCTCCTATGCCGCGCTGACCCACATGTTTGCACAGCAAGCAGGCCTGAAGGTGGGCGAGCTCATCTGGACCGGCGGCGATTGCCACATCTACAACGACCACATCGAACAGGTCAAGGAGCAGCTTTCTCGCGAGCCCCGTGCATACCCGCAGCTCAAGCTCCACAAGGCGCAGGACATGTTCTCCTATGACTTCGATGATTTTGAGGTCATCGGCTACGACCCTCACCCCACCATCAAGGCGCAGGTGTCCGTTTAATGCTGGGCGCAATCTGGGCCCAGTCCCTTGACGGCATCATTGGTGACGGCGTGGTCATGCCCTGGCACGTGCCGGAGGATCTCAAGCACTTCAAGGAAGTGACCATGGGCGCGCCCGTCATCATGGGCCGCAAGACATGGGAATCCCTCAACCCCAAGTTCCGCCCGCTGCCGGGCCGGGAGAACATCGTGCTGTCCAGCCGCGAGCCCGACGAGTGGTCTGCGGGCGCCACCGTGGTGGATAGCATCGACGCCGCACTCGAAACCGCGCCCGGCGACGCCTGGATCACCGGCGGTGGCCAACTTTATAGCTCCGCCCTCGACCGCGTGGATACAATCGAGCTCACCCTCATGGGTGTACAAGTCGGCGATGCCTACGGCGCAGATGCCGTACTCGCCCCGAGCGTTCCGGAAGAATTCAGCCTATCTGCCGATAGTGACTGGCTGACCTCCGAATCAGGCCACCTCACCATTCCCGGCCAGCCCCCGAGCGAGCTGCCCATGAAATACCGATTCCTCACCTACGACAGAAAGGCTGCTGCATAATGGCAACTACCCCCGAAACCACTGAGCACGTCACCATCTTCTTCGCTGACTGGTGCCCGTTCTGTGTAAAGCTGATCAAAAACCTGGACCGCACCGAAACCCCATATGAGCTCGTCGATGTCGAAGGTGAGAACACCGACGACATCAACGCCTGGATTGAATCCGTCAACGACGGCAATCGCATCGTTCCAACCGTCCTCTACTCCGACGGCACTCACGCCACCAACCCTTCCGCCAGCGAGGTTCGCGCCAAGTACGCGGAGCTGGCCGGCGAGTAGACCCAAGGCGACGCATTTACCGCCGCCTAAAGCAGGGCTGCTAATCTTACTTAGGTGCGCAACGCACCCCCGCCCCAGTAGCTCAGGGGATAGAGCACGGCTCTCCTAAAGCCGGTGTCGGAAGTTCGAATCTTCTCTGGGGCACGCTGTGAAGTCTCGAGACATCGTTCCGGTCGGTGTCTCGAGATTTTTAGTTGCCCCGACTGGGGTTGAGTTCGTTGTCTTTCTAGTTGTAGTAGATCTTTTCTTCGGTGAGTGTGTAGGCGGCGATTTGTGCCCCAGTGATGGCTATTTTGACGTCGACGTGGTTGTCGATGCAGACCATGGTGATTGGTTCCCCGCCCCATCTGCGTCCGATGTAGAGGCGGCGTAGTTTGCCTCCCCATCGCAGGGTTGTCTTGCCGTTGGTGCCGATTTTGTCGGTACTTAGTCGGTAGTCGTGGTCTGGTTTGATGTCTACTTATCTGCATTCACCCCCATTAAGGGTGAATCTTCAGATCAAAACTTGAAATGTTTTATAAACAGTATTACCTAACTTAGGTAAGCCTTACCTTTCCTGCTGTTCATAAATCGAGGTTTACTATGACCCAACAGTCCTCTACGCCCGCACGGAGTGCAAGCTCATCCAGTGGGTCGACGGCACGTTTAAACACCAGAGATCTCATCAACGCTGGCATCTTTGCTGCACTTTACTTTGTAATCACCTTTGTAAGCGGAATGATTGGATTCGCAGGACCACAATTCATGTTTATTGGATGGTTCATCGCGGCAATCGCAAACGGAATCGTGCTAGCGCTTTATGCCGCCCGCACGCCCAAAATGGGTGCTTTCACCCTCGTCGGTGGTATTAACGGACTAGCATTCATGCTCACCGGACACTACTTCTGGACCCTGCTGGGAAGCATAATTCTAGGGTTTATCGCGGATTTGATTATTACAAAAAGCCACCTCAGTATTGCCAAATCCTTCCCTATTTCCTACAGCGTCTTCTGTGTCTGGATTTCTATGCCTTTTATCCCGCTAATTCTGGATACGGACTCCTACTACGTCGATATCGCAGACCAAATGGGTCAAGAATATGCCGATGCCATGTCGGATATCTTCCAGCCATGGACCATTGGAGTACTGGCCATTTGTGCGCTCATCGTCGGCTTTATCGGAGGAAAGGTCGGAGTTCGCGTCAGCCGCAAACACTTTGAAAGCGCTGGTCTCCTGTGAGCCTGCAAAAACAGGGCGTGCTTCATCGATCTTCGATCGATCCACGGACCGTGCTGCTTTCTGTTCTAGTAATCAATGCGGTAGCTCTCAGCCACGGCCACCTACCGACACTGCTGATTTCTATCGCTTTCAGCTCCATCGCACTAGCTACAGTAAAACCACACTATGGTCTTATTTGCCTGTTCGCTTTTGCATTATCCTATCTAGGGTACTGGGGCCTATTACAGCTTCCTGGCTCCACATTTTTCGCTTTTTCAGCGGCAATTTTTTCGTGGCTAAGCCGTTTTGTCATCAGCATGTCCATCGGCACATTCGGCTTGCTCACTCTCACACCATCCACGTTGACCTCAGCACTGCGGGACCTGCGTTTACCAGGCTGGGCCACCATTCCACCGGCGGTATTCCTGCGCGTTTTGCCGATCATCGTGGCAGAAGCCAAAGCCATCCGCGATGCCATGGTCCTTCGGGGTCTCCAGCCTGGAGTAAAAAGCTGGATCACACAGCCCACACAATCGTCCGCGATGTTGATCATCCCCTTATTAGGTGCCGTCGTCCGCGCTGGTGATGAGCTCGCTGCCTCTGCTCTTGTCCGGGGATTGGGAGGACCCGCACGCCCAACCACCACCGCCGATCTTTCCTTCAAGCTTGTCGATGCAACTGCACTAGCTGGGTTGGGCCTCGTTGTTGCCTCTGTCTGGCTTCCCACGGAGGTCCACTTATGAACGAACGCAGTATCGCAACCAGTGTAGACGCCCACAACGTTTCTTTTACATATCCATTGGGAGCTCGGCCAGGCATTCAAGGTGTATCTGATGTGTCTTTTTCTGTCTCTCCAGGACAGTGTCTACTGATTACCGGTGATTCCGGATCGGGAAAGTCCACGGTACTCAAGTTGATCAACGGACTCATCCCCCATTTCAATCCAGGAGAGCTACTAGGCACCATCACTATTATAAAGGATGACCAGGCTTTTACCCCTGCGGAAGAACCGCTGTCCCGAGCCATCGAGTTCAGCGCCTCAGTATTCCAGAATCCAAGGACACAATTTTTCACTGAAAGCGTCAATGCAGAATTGGCCTTCGGGCTAGAAAACCTTGGTGTAGATCCCAAAGAAATTGAGTCGAGGATTCAATCAGCGGTCGAGCTACTAGGCATTAACGATCTTCGGGGCCGGCGATTCAAAGAATTATCCGGTGGGCAGTTACAAACCATAGCATGCGCATGCGCGCTTGTGTCCCCGGGCAGTCTCGTGCTTCTCGATGAACCCACGTCCAATCTCTCTATGGAAAGCATCGATATTCTTGCACGCGTGCTACACCGCTTGAAGGAATTAGGCACAACGATCATTATCGCTGATCACCGTCTCTTTTTCTTAAAAGATATCGCTGACCAAGTTATTTTCTTGACTCAGGGAAAAATAACGCGGAGTTTCCGCGCTCAGGAGTTTTATGCCTTAGACGAACCCGAACGCAAACAATTGGGGCTACGCAGCTTACACCATGTTCCCCTGCCCGCGAGCGTGCCGGTACCACCCACGCTCGAAAACGCCGATCCCCAGCGGAGCGGACTCGAGCTAAGCAACATCTGTTTTTCTTATGGCGCACATGAGGTATTAAACATTGACCACGCATTTTTCCCCAGCGGCGAAGTCACCGCCTTAATCGGGCCCAACGGCGCTGGAAAAACCACCCTCGCCAGGATCATTTGTGGTCTTGCTTCTCCCAAACGCGGCGGTAGTCTCCGTTTGAACAGCAAACGAGTCGGAGCGGCTGCCCGCAGACGTGCCGCGTACATGGTGATGCAAGATGTTGGCCGCCAATTATTCGCAGCCACCACCGAAGAAGAAGTCACGCTCGGACTGGCAAAGAAGAAGCGGGACCACATCGATGTCAATGAGATTCTCCATCGCCTCGATCTGGCAGGAATGGCCCAACGGCATCCGCAGTCTCTGTCCGGTGGGCAACGGCAACGCTTAGCCATAGCTTCAGCCCAAGCCGAGCAAGCAGCGATCTACATCTTCGATGAACCTACCTCTGGCGTGGGCTGGCGCCAACTGCAATCCATCTCTGCGCTACTTCGATCTCTTGCAGCAAGCGGAGCAGTGGTCATCGTCATCACCCATGACCACGAATTCATCCAAGAATCAGTCACCAGAATCATCGATATGACTGACATCAACAAGAATTGAGAAAGAAATGTCTGAACTAAAACAAAGTTCCACAGAATCAAGCGGAACCCACGCACCAGAATCACACGGTGCGTCACCGGAAGAAGAGGCTCGCGCAAAACTAAAAGCCGGCCAGGTCGCTCTAAAAAAACTACTGGCCCCAGTGCAAACAACCATCTACTTCGCACAGTTTCTCGCGCTTATATCCTCGGTACTCGCCGTAGCACCCTACGTCGCGTTGGTGGCACTGGGAAATGCTCTAATCGACGGCAATACTGATGACGTCGCGTCCATTGTGAAATGGCTACTTGCTGCATTTTTGGGCCAGCTATTCTTCTATTTCCTTGCCCTTGCAATCACCCACTTCGCTGATGCAAAGCTGGTGGGGATTAACCGGCGCCGAATTATTACCGCTATTGCGAAAGCACCACTCTCGTGGTTTAGCCAGACTAATTCCGGCAAAGTCCGCAAAGCCGTCGAGGACGATACGTTAACTCTGCACACCCTGACAGCCCATGCTCCTGTAGAGAAGGTCGCCGCGATCTTTACGCCCCTCGCGCTTCTGGTTTATGCCTTTATCTTGGATTGGCGCCTTGGTCTACTTTCTATTGCCACTGTGCCCATTTTCCTAGCAATCCAAGCATATTCAATGAAAGATATGGGCACAAAAACTGCGGAAATGGATAATTATCTGGGTGAGGTCTCTGCGACTGCGGTGGAGTTCTCCGAAGGTATTTCCGTCGTCAAGGCTTTCGGCACCGTTGGCAAAGCCCACGCTCGATATCGCGAAGCTGCCCAAAAATTCGCGGAATTCTATTACGAGTGGGTACGTCCGCTTCTGCGTGTTTCCGCAATCTCAGAGTCTGTGGTGGCGGTTCCTGTCCTCATCCTTATCAATCTAGGAGTGGGTTCCCTGCTGATAGCTGGTGGCTATGTCACGGTCGCTGAAGTCATCGCAACAACGTTAATTGCGCTGGTGCTCCCGGGCACGATTCAAACCGTCGGCCAAATGATGTGGTCTTACCAGCTCGCTGGCAATGCGGCGTTGCGCCTTGATGAAGTCATGACAATTTCCCATGTGAAAGAAGGCCAAAAGAGCCTCGACGCCAATAGTCAAGACATGGAGGTGGAGTTCCATAAGGTCAGCTTTAGCTACGCCCCAGACACACCAGTCCTCCAAGACTTTTCTGCGCAACTAAATGCAGGCACTGTCACGGCATTGATTGGCCCCTCCGGGTCTGGCAAATCCACAGCAGCAACGATGTTGGCGCGTTTCCAGGATCCAGATTCGGGCACAATCACTATCAACAACGTGGATATCCGTGATCTCACTTTCGACAGTTTGTACCGCACTGTGGCTTTCGTCTTACAAGATCCTCACTTACTGCGTATGAGTATTCGGGAAAACATTCGCCTTGCACGCCCAGAAGCCCGCGATGAAGAGATCTGGCAAGCCGCAGAGGCTGCGCACATAGCTGCTGATATTCGCGCTTTACCGGCTGGGCTCGACACCGTTGTTGGTGAGGACACCTCTTTATCCGGTGGACAACAGCAACGCATTTCTATTGCCCGGGCAATCATTACCAATGCCCCAATCTTGATCCTGGATGAAGCTACTGCGGCAACTGATCCTGACTGCGAAGCAGAAATTCAAGCAGCTCTAGCCACACTCGTCAGAGGCAAGACCGTCTTAGTCATCGCCCACAAGCCGGAGTCCATCCAAGGAGCAGACCAAATAATCTGCCTCAAGCCTATGAAGGATAATTCTCATGTCTAATGCCACTACGCCTGTTAGTTCGCGTCTTCGTGATCCGCTACTCACTCGCAGTGTCAAAAAGCTGCAAAGTCCTGTAGGCCATAAGCTCAATAAAAGGTATGCTTGTCTATCGCTTATCGTTGGCGTGCTTGATGGCCTCGCCGTTCTCACGCTCGTGCCACTTACAAAGGCACTCGATGGGGATACGACGATCGCACCATGGATGTGGACGCTTTTGGCAATTGCGCTCGTAGCTTTTGCGCTACGATTTTTCGCAACCATGGCCTCTTACCACACGGCCTTGGATTTCATCCGAGCCGCGCACACGACTGTGGGCGATAAATTAGCAACGCTACCGCTCGGCTGGTTCGTACCGGCTAATACCGGCGGCCTATCTCGCCTCGTTTCAGATCGCTTTATGGTGGCGGCCGAGACCATTGCGCATATTCAAGGAACGATATACCGCGATAGCGCGGCACTTGTCACCTTGTTAGTAGGAGCGTGTTTCTGGAACCCGAAGCTGGGCTTGGTCCTTCTTATCATCGCACCATTGGCGCTCGTGGTGATGCAGTTGGCTGCATGGATTCGTGAGAAAGCATCGAACCGCGCACTGGGGCCGAGTAAAGAGCTCTCCCAGCGCATCGTAGAATTTGCTAACCGTCAACCAGCCCTGCGCGCGGCAGGACAATCACAAGTTTTTGCGCCACTAGAGCAAGCGCTAGAAATCGACCATAAAGCACGAATACGCGAGCTATGGGTATCCACATTAGCTTTGCTACTCAACGGCATAGTAGTGCAGATCTTCATTGTGGCTCTCATTATGGTCTCCGCGGATCTTGCCGTTGAAGGCGCCCTATCGCCACTAGAAACAATTGCGATCATCGGAATCAGCTTGAGGTTTACCCGCACGCTTGAGCAGCTGGGTTCTTCTTTCGTCGGTTTAGATGCCGGCCGTATCGCGCTCACAGAAACTGAGCTCATCACCGATGCCCCTTCCCTACCGGAACCCACTACTCCGCGCCCAGGCGATGGTTCGGGAAGTGTAGAGCTGCGTAATGTCACGTTTGGATACGGCGATAAACCAGTATTGGTAGATATCGCTTTCCATGCTCGACCAGGCACCGTTACCGCCATTGTCGGTCCTTCTGGCTCCGGAAAGACCACAATTGCGCGCCTTATTTCGCGATTCTGGGATGTAGATTCCGGGGCGGTGATGGTTGACGGCGTAGATATCCGCGAGCTTGGAACCGAACAGTTAATGTCCAGACTGTCCATGGTTTTTCAGGATGTCTACCTCTTCGACGACTCGTTAATCGCTAATATCCGCGTTGGTCGTCCCGACGCCTCCGATGAGGAAGTCTTCCGCGCAGCTGATCTTTCAGGCGTGACTTCTATTGCCAACCGCCTAGGGTGGCATACTCCTGTTGGTGAAGGCGGTCGGCTTCTATCCGGTGGTGAACGCCAGCGCGTATCTGTAGCTCGCGCGCTTCTCAAGCAAGCGCCGATTGTACTCTTTGATGAGGCTACCTCCGCGCTCGATGCAGAAAATGAGGCAAACATTCTTGCTGCGATGGACGAGCTACGGGAGCAATCTACTTTTATTGTCATCGCCCATAAGCTGGATACAATCAAATCTGCTGATCAAATCGTAGTCTTGGATGAACACGGGCAAGTCAGCCAGCTGGGCACGCATTCTGAGCTTTCCGATGTCCCCGGTATCTACCGTCACTTCTGGCAGCAACGCAAAGCAGCACGCGGGTGGAAAATCAGTTCGGGACGCGATTAACGCGGGCACCGAGATCGGCGTTGTTTGCGGGGGCACCCTTCTCTCTCCCCCCGCAGCACGGAGCACCCTAAGTGCACCGACAAAGCTCAGAGCGAAGAATGCGGTAGCGGCTACGAGCGACCACTGCGCGGCGTTGGCCATGCCTTCGCCAGTTTGTTGTTCATGATGGTTCTCCTTAATCTTCAGTTCCTTGCGCACGGGCAAGCACATGCTGCCCTAGCGATTTCAGGCCCACGAAGCACTGTGAAGCCGAATCAGTCAAGCGACCTTTCTAACAAATAGAGGCCGCCGCGAAACGTGGCTTTGGCCCATGGGATTTTCGCTGCCGCGTGGTCGATGTATTCCACAAGGACGGCCGCTGCGGGTTCACCTACGGCACCCTTCCCGGACACCTTGAGCGCGGCGAGGAGACCTTCGCTCTGGAGCGCCTGCGCGATGGCCGCACACTGCTGCTTATCGACGCCGCCTCAGAGCCCTTCCTCCCCTCCCTGCGCCCACTTGTGGACGTGCCAAGGCGCCTGCTGATTAGCCAACTCTACCTTCACGCCTTAGACGATTAGCAGGATTGCGCATACGACAAAAGCCGCCTCCCCGAGCCCTGGGAAAGCGGCTTAGTATCAGCGCTGGTTAGTTCTTGCGCTTGTCTTGGGCCTGACCCCCGGAAAGTAGACACGTCGG
>NZ_KV817252.1:0-268 GCF_001814605.1 Corynebacterium sp. HMSC074C01
ATATCAGGTGTCTACCAAACAGGGGTCAGGTCCGTTTTAGGTGGTGGCTTGTAGACGGATGTCCGGGGTCTGCGGTGAGGGTGTGTCGCGTAGTAGACGGTTTCCTTTGCTTGGCGATGTTTAAGGATGTCGCGCCACGTGCCTGAATACACTTCATTAGGTGTGTATCCATTAAGCCCGCTGTGGCGGTCACGGTTGTTGTATTCGTCGATAATCCTGCCGATGACCTTCTGTGCATGCTGGATATCATCATAGGTTTCTAACGCAT
>NZ_KV817253.1:0-345 GCF_001814605.1 Corynebacterium sp. HMSC074C01
TCCACGCCAAACGCATAGCCAAACCAGGTGTGCGGATTACCTACAGAGCCGAAGGACCCAACACCCTCTCCATTACCGACGACGCCACCACGATCGCCAACATGCGCGGCGTACTCGAATCCACCAACACCGACCTGCTTCAAGCCGCCAACGACATCTTCTTCAACAAAGAAACAAGCGGTTCCAAGCCTGCGGTGCGCACCCAAATCATCATCACCCTCAACGAACTCGACCAGATCATCAACGGCGACGGCGACGACATCGAACTCAACCTGACCAACGGCGCGCGCATGACAGGCAAAGAATTCCTCACCCACAAGTTTGCCGAAATAGGCTATGCCACCC
>NZ_KV817254.1:0-68472 GCF_001814605.1 Corynebacterium sp. HMSC074C01
TTCAAGCGTGGCGCATCCACCGCTTGATTCCGCCATGAGTAAATGGCGTTTTCAGCCGTGAAAACGCCTTATGACTGATGCCTTTTGACAGTTGCCTCCAGCATGTCGATGGAGACGCACAGACGATGCCCGCCGTTAGCGCGGAGCGTCCACTCCAAGGCGCGTGGCATCCTCGGCGGCTTGAGCCGTGCCCGGTGCCTCACCGGCGCGGGACATGCGCTGCGAAATCACGCGCGTTACGCCATCGCCGCGCATCGTCACGCCGTAAAGAACGTTGGCCACGTCCATCGTCGGTTTCTGGTGGGTAATGACGATGAGCTGAGAATCCTTACGCAGTTCCTCGAAAAGTGCAATGAGGCGGCGCAGGTTGACGTCGTCAAGCGCGGCTTCCACCTCATCCATGACGTAGAACGGTGAGGGGCGCGCGCGGAAAATCGCCACGAGCATGGCCAGTGCAGTCAGGGACTTCTCACCGCCCGAGAGCAGCGACAATCGTTTGACTTTCTTACCCGGTGGGCGGGCCTCCACCTCGATGCCGGTAGCCAGCATGTCGTCCGGCTCCGTGAGGATGAGGCGACCCTCGCCTCCTGGGAACAGCGTCTGGAAAACCTTGGGAAACTCCGCTTCCACGTCATGCCAGGCGTCCGTGAACAGCTGCAAGATTTGCGCATCCACGTCTTCGATAACGCCAGTCAGATCCTTGCGGGCCTGAATCACGTCATCTAATTGCGTGGACAGGAAGCTATAGCGCTCCTCGAGCGCCTTATACTCCTCCAAGGCCAGCGGGTTGACCTTGCCCAAGGAGTTGAGGTCCTTCTCGGCCTGCTTCAACCGCTTGGTCTCGGCGGAGCGATCGAAGTCCTCGCCCGGGGTGTAGTCCTTGAGCAAGTCCGGGATAGCAATGCCGAGTTGTTCCACGATTTTGCCCTCGGCCTCATCCACGCGCACCTGTGCCTGGCTGCGGGCAATCTCCGAGTTGTGCGCGGAATCGGTCAGGCGATCGAGCTGCTGGCGGGTAGCGGAGACCGCCTGCTTCGCCGACTGCGCACGCCCCTGCAGCACGCCGCGCTGGGTCACTAGCTCATCGCGTTTTTCAGCTGCGCGCTCGAGTGCCTGGGTAGTGCGGGCGGCGAGGTCCTGGGCATGCTTGTTGACGGCCCCCGCCAACCGCGCCTGTGCCTGCCGGCGGGCCATCGCTTGATCGTGGCGGGCCTTGGCCTGGCGCTCGTGTTGGGCTTGGCGCCGCAGGGCCTCTCCCTTGCCGGCTGCCTGGCCTACCTTTTCCTCCGCGCTGCGGGCCGCCAGTTGAGCCTCTACCTCCATGGCCTTGACCTGTTCAAGGGCGGCCGAGGCTGCATCGCGTTCCACCGAGGAAGGTTCATCCGCTTGCTCATCAGCGTCCACGCGCGACAAGCGGTCACGAGCCTCCGCGAGTTCTTCGCGCAGGCGGGCCAACTGCACCTCGATGTCCGTGGCGCGAGCGGCAGCCTTTTCGTGCTCCGCCTTGTTCGCCTCATACTGCTTGAGCAAGCGCTGGTGGTCGCGCTTCCACGCCTCAAGCTCGTGGTCATGCTCGCGCAACGCGGCCTTAGCGCTCGCCGCACCTACCCGGGCATCATCGGCGGCTAGCTTCGCTCCTTCCAGCGTGCCTGATAGCTCCTCCAGCTCGTGGGTGGCGGTTTCCAGCTGTTGCTCGGCTTCTGCAATCTGGCCGCTCACCTCGACCGTGGAGACGGCACCAGTTCCGGCCTCGACCCAGCCTTCACCAACCAGCAAGCCCTCGGCGGTGACGGCCCGCAGGCGCGGATCCTCAGCAATGAGCTCGCGGGCCGCGGCATAGTCATCCACCAAAACGACGTCGGAGAGCAGCCGCGTCACCGCCGCCGATACTTCCGGGACCAAGACCATCTGGTCGAGCAACCAGCTAGCACCGGAAGGCAGGTCCGCGTCAAGGCGCCAGGCTGAACCAGTAGGTTCCGTGGAGACGTCGATCAGCGGAGTGCGGCTCGCCTCAGCGAGTTCACCCACGATGTCCATGCTCACCGCACCGGCCTGCGCCTCCGCGAAGGAGCCGAGTGCCGCCGCGACGGCCGTTTCATAACGCGTAGAGATGAACTCCGCGAGAGGTTTAAACCCCTCCCCCAGCTCGAGCGCTTCCGGAGCAGTCTGGCCCAGCGTATCGATCCGGGCTCGCAGGCTGTACACGGTACGCTCGCGCTCCCGCTGGGCATCGCGCAGCTGCTCCAAGCGTTTATCGGCCGCGGCGGACTCGCTGGCCGCGCGTACGTGCGCTTCTTCCAGCGGCTCACGCTCGGCAGCCAGGTGCTCTAGTTTGTCCGCTACCTCATCGGCCTCCACCTGCGCTCCCCTGGTGCGCGCCTTCGTGTTCGCCAGGGTTTCTTCCTGGCGCGCCAACTCGGATTCCGCGGAGCTTACCTGGCCCGCCAGGTTTTCCTCGGCCGCGATGAGGCGGACCACGCCTTCGCGACGATCCGCAATGGCGCGCAGCTGCGCCATATGTTCCTTGTCCGCGGCCTCGAAGGCTTCCCGGCGCTCAGCCACTTCCTCCCGGATCGATTCCAAGCGCTCCGCTGCTTCTTCGGCCGCGGCCAGCAGCTCGTGGTGCTCCTCGTCGGCACGCCGGGCGCGTGCCTCCAGCTCCTCCGGATCCTGGCCGGCATAGGTCACCTGGGATCCGACGTTGCTGGCACGCTCGGCCGCAATACGCTGCGTGGCAGAGATGCGTTCGCTCAGCGTCGATAGCTCGAACCACAATTTCTGCGCGGCCTCCGCGCGCGGCGTGACATCCCCCAACTCGGCCTCTACCTTGAGCTGGATTTCGGTCGCCTCTTCCAGCTGAGCCGTTACTTCCTCGACCTGTTCGGCGAGCACCACCGCGCGCTTCTCCGCATCCTCAAAGGTGGCACGCAGCCTGACCACGCGGTCACCTGCCAAACGCAGGCGGGCATCGCGCAGATCCGCTTGCACAGTGGCTGCACGTTGGGCGGCCTCCGCTTGGCGTGCCAGCGGCTTGAGCTGCTTACCCAACTCATCGGTCAGGTCTTGCAGGCGGTCCAGGTTGGCTTGCATGCCCGTGAGCTTGCGCTGCGCCTTTTCCTTACGGCGGCGGTGCTTAAGCACGCCCGCGGCTTCCTCAATATAGGCGCGACGATCTTCTGGTCGGGACTCCAGGATCTCCGCCAGTTTTCCCTGGCCCACGATGATGTGCATCTCACGGCCAATGCCGGAATCAGAAAGCAGCTCTTGGATATCCATGAGGCGTGCCTTCGCCCCATTAATCTCATATTCGCTCGCGCCATCCCGGTACATGCGGCGGGTGACGGAGACCTCTGAATACTCGATGGGCAAGGCACCATCGGAATTGTCAATCGTCAGCGTGACCTCAGCGCGGCCGAGGGCCTTGCGGTCCCCGGCGCCGGCAAAAATGACGTCCTGCATCTTGCCGCCGCGCAGCGTCTTGGCGCTGCCTTCACCCATGACCCACGCCAGTGCGTCGACGACGTTAGATTTACCCGAGCCATTCGGGCCGACCACGGCGCAGATACCGGGCTCGAATTTCAGGTTCGTCGCGGACGCGAAGGACTTGAATCCTTTGAGCGTGAGCGATTTGAGGTGCATTCGAATAAGTTTAGCGCTCGATGAACCCCGACTCACCGCGCGGGGCGGTCCACTGCTCCACCACGGCGTTCACCACGCCTGGACGGTGGGTGGTCGACGGTTCTTCACGCAGCAAGGCCAGCAGCTTCTCGCAGTCAGCACGCGGGCCTTCAGCAACCACCTGGACGCGGCCATCCTGCAGGTTCGTCGCGTGTCCTGCCAGTCCTAGTTCGAGAGCACGGGAGCGCGTCCACCAGCGAAAGCCCACGCCTTGGACGTGGCCAAGTACGAAAGCTGTGAGGCGTTCATGTCCCGCAGAGGCTGATGCTGTGCCTGCCATCTAGTACTCCCTCAGGTTTGTGCGGTCGCTCAAGTCGAATTCGTGATCGAGACGGCGGCGGTCCTCCGCGCTGCGGCGCGTCACAGGATCGGTACCATCCCAGCACTCGACATTCTGCAGTTCCGGCAGCATATCACGGTGGAAGACGGGATCCAGGCCCTTACGGCGCTGCTCGTTGTAGTTCTTCAGCAGCTTGATGGCCACGCCGCACAGCGGCACGATGGCGCACACGTTGAGCAGCACCATGATGGCGGCACCCGTATCCGCCAGGTCGAACACGGTGCCCAGCGGGGCCACCGCACCGTAGAAGACGAAAGCCAACACGATGAGGCGGAAGGTCCACAGCACCCACTTCTTCCCGGAGAGGTACTCCACGTTGGACTCGGCAAGGTAGTAGTTGCCCAGAATCGAGGAGAATGCCAAGAAGAACAGGATGAACGTGACGAAGTGGATGCCCCACTCGCCGACCACATTGGACAGCGCGTTCTGGGTCAGGGTCACTCCCTCAATTGCGTCGGAGCCAAAGCTTTCGAAATCAGTACCCAGCAAAATGATGAAGGCGGTAATCGTACACACCACCAGGGTGTCGAAGTACACGCCGAGGGTCTGCACAAGGCCCTGCTTCACGGGGTGGGAGACCGTCGCCGTTGCTGCCGCGTTCGGCGCCGAGCCTTCGCCAGCCTCGTTGGAGAACAGGCCGCGCTGGATGCCCTTCAGCATGGCCATACCCAGTGTCGCGCCAGCAGCCTCACGGAAGCCAAAGGCAGAGCCGACGATGGAGACGAACATGTCCGGCACCTTGTCAAAGTTCAAGACCACCACGATGAAGCCCATGATGAGGTACGCACCGGCCATAAACGGCACGATGAACTGGGTCATCGAGGCGATGCGCTGAACGCCACCGATAATGATGAGGCCAGCTACGGCGACGACGGCAATACCCACGCCAGCCTTGAAGGCACCGGACTCCTGTCCGAAGGAGGCCGCCAAGGAATCAGAGATAGCGTTGGTCTGGAAAGCGTTGTAGAACCAACCAAAAGTGATGGCGATGGCGACGGAGAAAATGGTTGCCAAGGGCTTCCAGCCCAGACCGCGGGACATGTAGTAGGCCGGGCCGCCGCGGTAGGTATCCCCCTCGCGGACCTTCCACAGCTGGGCCAGCGTGGACTCCACGAACGCAGTTGCGCCACCCAGGATGGCGATGAGCCACATCCAGAACACCGCGCCGGGCCCGCCCACAGAAATTGCTACGGCCACGCCCGCGACGTTGCCGGTGCCCACACGCGACGCCGCCGAGATGGTGAACGCTTTGAAGGCAGAAATACCGCCGTAATCGGCGTCCTCATCGACACCGACCCCCTTGGGCTTTTCGACGACCGCTTTGAACATATCCGGCACCATGCGGACCTGCACCAAAGCGGTGCGGATACCGAAGTAAAGGCCAGCAGCGATAAGCAGCCATGGCAGAACATAGGACCACAGGCTGTCGTTAATGACACCAATCACGGTGCTGAAGATTTCTTGCATGCGTTACACATTAATAACTCACACCAGAATCGTCCTAGTTGGCTGCGGGCTGCCTCCCCTCTCCGCGGCGCTGACAGGACGGGCAGTAGTGGGTCCCACGCCCGCCTAGCACGGTTTTCAGGATTTCTTCGCCGCAACGATCGCAGGATTGACCACCCCTCCCATAGACGTGCAGGGAACGGTCAAAATATCCGGATTCGCCGTTGACGTTGACGTACAACGCATCAAAGCTGGTGCCGCCAACGGCGAGCGCGGCGCGCATGACATCGGCGGCCGCGGAAATCACAGCGACGGCATCGCGCTGCCGCAGAGCATTAGTCTTCTTCAGCGGAGAAATCTGGGCCGCCCACAGCGCCTCATCGGCATAGATATTGCCCACCCCACTGAGCACCGTTTGGTCGAGCAAAGCCACCTTTACTGCTGTGCGTTTCGCGCGCAAGCGCCGCCCAGCCGCGGTCAGATCGAAGTCTGCTTCGAGAGGATCCGGAGCAATATGCGCCATGCTCAGCCACGGCCCGAGACGCCAATAGCCGAAAG
Source organism: Corynebacterium sp. HMSC074C01 (assembly GCF_001814605.1). Lineage (NCBI taxonomy): Bacteria > Bacillati > Actinomycetota > Actinomycetes > Mycobacteriales > Corynebacteriaceae > Corynebacterium > Corynebacterium sp. HMSC074C01. The sequence continues at coordinate 6,023 of NZ_KV817254.1, forward strand.
TGCGCTGGTCCACGAAGCTGAGACGGGTGGCGTCATCAAGCACGGCGGCGATGCGCACATGAGGCGAATCCACCTCACCGATCCGCACCTGCCCCGACATGCCGAGGTGGATGAAGAGCACATCGCGAGCTGGGTCGTCGTGGTCCTCGTCGGCGAACTCCAACCACATGAACTTGCCGCGGCGCGCCACCGCGGCAATCTTCCTGCCCACCAGCAGCGCGGACAGCGGGGCTTCTTGGCCCCGGTTAGCGCGCGGGTGGAGAACCTCTACTGCAGCGAAAGTGCGCCCCACAACATAGGGCTCGAGTCCGCGGCGGACGGACTCAACTTCGGGGAGTTCTGGCATCGAATCCTCGTAGTTTAGCTCTCTTTGCCGGCGGTGCCCTGCACCAGCAATGGCGTCTCGCGCAACGCTTGGCATGCTTCTTCCGCTGCCTGCTGCTCGGCGAGCTTCTTGTTATGGCCTGTTCCCCTGCCCACGGTCAAACCGGCCACGGTGGCCACGGCATTAAAGGTCTGATCATGCTCAGGACCCGTCGAAGTGGCCGAGTAGACCGGCATCGCTGCCTTCAGCTCCGCGCACAGCTCCTGCAAGGTGGTCTTCCAGTCCATATGGCGGCCAGACACCACGGCGTTATCAATCTTGGCAGCGAAGAGCCTCAGCACCACCCCGCGGGCAACCTCAAAACCATGCTGGCGGTAGATAGCCCCCAGGATGGCCTCGGTGGTATCAGCCAAGATGGAATCCTTATCGCGTCCGCCAGTAGATTGCTCGCCCTTGCCCAACAGGACGTGCTCGCCCACGCCGATCTCGCGGGCGACGTCGGACAGGCCGTAGCGCGACACGATGGAGGCGCGCATCTTGGAAATATCCGACTCGGGGCGCGAAGGGTATTTGTCATAAAGCTTGGCCGCGATGGACAAGCCCAAGACGGCATCCCCAAGGAACTCGAGGCGCTCGTTATTGGGCAGGTGCCCGTTCTCATTGGCAAAAGAGCGGTGGGTCAGCGCCAAGCACAGCAGCTCATCGCTGATCTCCACGCCGAGCGCCTTCAGCAGCGGGGCGTGATCTACCTCCGCGAATGCCGCGGCTAGTGCCTGTTCACCGGTGAGTTTCTTCTTCTTGCTCATAGGAATTTCTCCAGCCCAGACCAACGCGGATCCACGCGCTCTTCTTCCCCAGAGACCCCCGTGGTCACTCCATCAGGAGCGTCCACATCACACCCCTCCTCGCACGTTGGCGCAAAAGGAAGAGATAAACCTGCCTCATCGATCACGGTCTGTAGGAGGTCGAGGATTCCATCCTTAATCTCGGGCACCTCATCACCGGAACCGCGATCCTCCTCCTCGGCCTCATCCCCGCTGACGAAGGATTCATCTGCGGAAAACACCTGGGATACGTGGAGATCCAGTTCCGGGTGCAGCTCTGCCAGGCAACGGGCACATTCGCCGCTGAGGGTGCCGGTGACATCAGCGTCCACCAACACGCCGGAGCCCAACGGGGTCAAGGTGGCATCCACCTTAACTTCAGTACCTTCCGGGATGCCGATCATTTCCACGCCGATGCGCTCTGGCGCGGGTCCGGTCTGCACGCGGTGCTCAGGCAGCGCGTCGGTTCCTTGGCTGCGGAGCAATTCCGTCACGTCGAACTTCAATGGTGATTTCATAGCGCCCACCAGCTTACCCTGTGCTGGCCCGCGCGCCCTAGACTGGCAAAGACCTGAATGCTGGGTCATAGGCACTTAAGCACTTGGCCTAAAAGCTCGATTCTTGTGCTTGAGGCTTTTAGCCTAAAGCCCCATGAGCTACACCGCTACCGATACGGCGTCCCTGAGCGCCACGGCACGCGAGCTCGCGCTCAGCTACCCCTTGCAGTGCCTCGCCCCCGCTGTGGCGCTAGCCCTCGCGGGAGTGGCGTGCCGCCACGTTTTCACGCGACACCGCCCCAGTATCTTCGGCAACGCCGGCTATTCCTTGCATCGCGTGGCCCTCGCCAGCACGCTCGCCGGTTTAATGGTCGGGGCGGTGTACTTCCTACCCCTGCACTTTGAGCCGATCCTGATCCTATCTTCGGCCTTGTTCTCGCTTTTTGCTGCGCTCATCGCCTGGCGCGCACGGGAATCTTTTTCCGCCGCGGGCATGGGGATTGGCCTGATGATGCTGACCGTCGGCGCAGTCGATGTGGCGCTGCTGCTTGCCGACGCCGCTTGGGGCCCCATCTCCGAACCCCACACCCCGGGAACGGATTTCGGCATCATGTGGGTGCTCTATGCGCTGCCGGGTTTAGTATCCGCCGGTCTTGCGGCCGCCTTGAGCACCATGCCAGCCAAGGAGGCCGCCCGGATCCACCGCGCGGAGCGGCTGAGTCTTAATCCCCTCTAGTAGTCGCGGGGCGCACGCGGCGCCCGGCGTGCCGGTTCCCGGGTCTCGCGCGCAGCGCCTCGTCCCTCGCCGCGCGATTCCCCACGGGAACGCACACCCGCACCTCGGCGCAGAGCGGAGCGATCGTTATTCACGGTGCGCAGGAGGTCAGACAAAGTGGTCTCGAATTCCCCGAGCTTGGCGTCAACGAATTCATCACACTCGGTGCGCAGACGGTTGGACTCAGAGTGCGCGGTCTCCACAATGCGGTGCGCCTCGTCGTCGGCACGGCGCACAACCTCGGATTCGGAGACCAAGCGGTCCTGCTCGGCTTGGCCTGCTGCGACGGCGCGCTGGTACTCCTCATCCGCCTGGGCGCGGGTGCGCTCGGCGTCGGAACGCGCATTGTCCACGAGGTTGGTGGCCTCGTCTTCCGCCTGGGCTACCAAGGTGGTGGCGCGGTGTTGGGCGTCGGCAAGCATTGCGTCTGAGTCCTCACGCGCACGGGCAACGGTGTCATCGGCCTCGGCGGTGGCCTCAGAAATAATCTGCTCCGCGCGCTCCTCAGCACCCTGGAGGATCTCGTCCTGCTTGTCTAGGACGTCCTGGGCGTCATCCATTTCAACGGGGAGGGCGTTACGGAGATCGTCGAGAAGCGCCAGCATTTCGTGGCGCGGAACCATGCAGTTGGAGGTCATAGGAACGGCATAGGCCTGTTCCAGGTTGCGAACAAGTTCATCGAGGGACTCAAATACGCGGTACATGGCACCAGCCTATCCAAGCGCACGCGCACTGCGACGTATCCCACGCGGGAAGAAATGGCGAAAACCTCCCCGGCAAGCGAGGAGGTTAAGCGCGGATACAGGGATATACAGGGATAAGGAAACGGCTAGATTACGCCTTGGGCCAGCATGGCGTCGGCCACCTTCTTGAAGCCGGCAATGTTGGCGCCCGCCACGTAGTCACCTTCCAAGCCGTATTCCTTGGAGGTCTTGTCGATGTTGCGGAAGATATTGGACATGATCTCATGCAGGCGCTGGTCGGTGTACTCGAAGGACCAGGAGTCGCGGGATGCGTTCTGCTGCATCTCCAGCGCGGAGGTCGCCACACCGCCCGCATTCGCGGCCTTGCCCGGCGCGAAGGCGATTCCGCTCTCCCCGAAGTAGTGCGCGGCTTCCGGGGTACACGGCATGTTTGCACCCTCAGCGACATAGCGGATGTGGTTTTTCACCAGGAGCTTGGCGTCATCGCCGTCGAGTTCGTTCTGGGTCGCGCACGGCAGGGCAACATCGGCGCTGACCTCCCACACGTTGCCGCCCTCGTGGTACTCCACTCCCGCGCCCGCCTCGCCGGCGTAGGTGGAAATGCGCTCGCGGCGAACTTCCTTGATGTCTTTGAGCAGCTCTAGGTCCACGCCGTTCGGCGTCGCGATGTAGCCGGAGGAATCGGACATCGCCACGACGGTTCCGCCGAGCTGCTGAACCTTCTCGGCGGCGTAGATGGCAACATTGCCGGAGCCGGAAACAATGACCTTGGCGCCGTCGAAGGACTCGCCGTGGGTCTTCATCATCTCCGAGGTCAGATATACCAGGCCGTAACCGGTGGCCTCAGTGCGCACGAGGGAGCCACCCCAGGTCAGCCCCTTGCCCGTAAGGACCCCGGACTCGTGCTTGTTTTCTAAGCGGCGGTACTGGCCAAACAGGAATCCGATTTCGCGGCCGCCCACGCCGATATCGCCGGCCGGCACATCGCGGTACTCGCCGATGTGGTTGTGCAGCTCCGTCATGAAGGACTGGCAAAAGCGCATGACCTCGGCTTCGGACTTGCCCTTCGGGTCGAAGTCAGAGCCGCCCTTGCCGCCACCGATAGGCAGGCCGGTCAGCGAGTTCTTAAAGATCTGCTCGAAACCGAGGAACTTGATGATGCCCAGGTTCACGCTCGGGTGGAAACGCAGGCCACCCTTGTACGGGCCGAGGGCCGAGTTGAATTGCACGCGGAAGCCGCGGTTGACCTGAATCTGGCCGTTGTCATCCACCCACGGGACGCGGAAGATGAGCTGGCGCTCAGGCTCGCACAGCCGCTCGACCAGGCCGTAATCAGCGTAGTGGGGGTCCTTATTGAGGACGATCTTCAGTGAGTCGAGTACCTCAGCGAGCGCCTGGTGGAATTCCGGTTCGCCCGCATTACGCTTGAGAAGCTTGCTGTAGTAATCGGAGATTTGCTGGTCGATGGACATGGCAATCCTTTCATTGGGCACCGTTCCTTGCGGTCGGTGCGTCATCCATTGAACAAGCGATAGTTTTCTATCAATCGACCTAAATTGCAAGACGGGCGTACTAGTGAGCGCTTTAACGGCTGGTCAGAGTGCGAAAATTTTTTCTCACATCTCTGCCATATACTCATGGGCATGCACATTCTTGTTGCCCCCGACTCCTTTAAAGGCACCGCCACTGCAGCCGAAGCTGCCGCCGCCATTGCATTGGGCGCGCGGCGCGCTCTCAGCTCCTCGCCCCACGCCGACTCGGCGAAGGTAACGACCCTGCCCATGGCCGATGGCGGCGAAGGCACCGCGGAGGTGCTCGCCAGCGCCGCTGTTCATCACCACGGCACGGCGGGTCAGACCATTACGCTGCCTACCACCGATGCCATCGGGCGCCTGACCGAGGCAAGCTACCAGCTCGTTGGCGACACCGCCTTCATCGACGTCGCCGCCGCAACTGGCCTTCCTGCCGTCGCCGACGCCCTTGATCCACTCCATGCGGATTCCTATGGAACGGGCGTGCTGGTAGCCGACGCCGAAGCGCGCGGCGCCAAGCACATCGTTCTCGGCCTCGGCGGCAGCGCCAGCATCGACGGTGGTCTCGGCATCCTCGCCGCATTCGGCGCCGCCGCCCACGACGCCCGCGGATACGCCCTACCCAAAGGCGGTGCACCTTTGGTCAACCTCGACCATATTGACACCGCACAGCTCAATATGAAGGCGGCCATGCTGGACTACACCTTGGTCACCGATACTCGCGCCGTGCCCGTCCAAGCCGCGACGATGTACGGCCCACAAAAAGGTGCTGAAGGCGAACAAGTAGCGCTACTGGCGGGCGCGATGCTGCGACTCTGCGAAGTCACGGAGACCGACTCACAGGCGGAATTCTTCGGCGCCGCGGGCGGCATTCCCATCGCCCTGAGCTGGCTTTCGCGCACGCTGTGGGGTACGGCGGAGCACTGCCGCATCGTGCCGGGCGGCCAGTATGTAGCCGAAGCACTCGACCTGCCCGCGCGTATCGCCGAGGCGGACCTCATCCTTACCGGAGAAGGGCGCTTCGACGAACAATCGCTTACCGGAAAGGTGGTGGGCACACTGGCGGACATGACTAGCCTGCCTACCCTGGGCATCATCGCCGGCTCCGCAACCGCACCGGCACCGCAGGGCACGCTACTGGAAGAACTCGATGGGGAGGAAGAGGGGGACGTCGCCCAGCACTTAAGCAACGCGGCCGAACGCCTCGTCCGCAACGTTCTGCAGAGCTAAAGCTCTCTGCGGGCTATAGCTCTCAGCAGAACTACGGGGTCACCTGCACCGCCCACGGGAAAATAGCTGGACGCTCGTGGGCGAGCTCATCCTCCAACAACACGTGATCCTTCGGTAGAACCGAATGGGGCGTCAACAAGCGCGCGAGGACCATGGTCAGCTGATTGACGGAGCCCTTCACACCATCAACATCGATGGCATAGCGGTAGACGTTGGCGTCCTCTAAATCACGCTCTTCATGCTCATCGCGATAAGTCTGGCGCAGCTGTTCTTCCAGCCCCTCCGGGAGTGCAGGATCAGGCACACGAGTAACCTCAGCAGAAACTAAGGAGCTGTTATCCACCAGCTTGTGGGTAGCAGCGCTAAAGATTTCGGCCACGCGCTCGGCTTGCGCATCCGGCACCAGAACATCAAAGTGAATCAATGGCATGTAGGTAACCCTACCCAAACTTGAAGGGCAGTAACTATGGCAGATCCCACACTTTCCCGGCTGAGCTCGCTCCTCCTCGAAGATTCCGTCGATCTCAGCTGGCAACGCGCCTTCTATGAAGACATGCACGCCCACCCAGAGCTGTCCCACCAAGAGGAACGCACCGCCGGGCGGATTCTGGAACAACTAGACAAGTACGAGTGCGAGCTCATCACCGGAATCGGCGGCCACGGCATCGTCGCTATCTTCCGTAATGGGGACGGCCCGACCGCGCTGATGCGGGCGGATTTTGATGCCCTCCCCGTGGCCGAGGAAACCGGCGTCCCCTTCGCCGCCACCAATGGCGCGATGCATGCCTGCGGGCACGATGTGCACACCACGGCATTACTCGGCGCGTGCGCGATTCTTGACGCCCACCGCGACGCCTGGCACGGCACCTTCCTGGCACTCTTCCAACCCGCGGAGGAGTCATCCATGGGCGCCAAATACATGATTGCGGACGGGCTTACCGAGCGCGTTCCCACACCCGATGTCTGCTTTGGCCAACACGTCATGCCGGGCCCCGCCGGCCAGGTGCAGTCCACCGCCGGCCCCATCCTGGCCGGCTGCGATTCCCTCCGCATCCGCATTACGGGGCGCTCAGCGCACGCCTCCATGCCACACGAGGCCATCGATCCTTCCTACGTGGCCGCCATGGTGGTCACGCGCCTGCAGGCCATCGTCGGCCGCGAAGTTCCACCCCATGATTTCTTCGTCATCTCGGTAGGCGAGCTGCATTCGGGCGATAAAAACAACATCATTCCAGGCAGCGCCGAACTCGTGCTCAACACCCGCTATTACAAGCCGGAGTTGGCGCAGCGCGTCTACGCCTCCCTCGAGCGTATGGTGCGCGCCGAGTGCGAAGCCTCAGGATGCCCAGCAGAGCCCACCTTCGAGTATTTTGCCCACGGCGAAGTCACCGATAATGACGCTTCCACTCATGAGACCGTTCGCTCGGCCTTCGACGCGGTCTTTGCTGATCTCTCCGTCAGCGCCACCCCGTCCACCGTCTCCGAGGATTTCTGTTATCTCCCACAAGCCTGGGACGTGCCTTATAGCTTCTGGTTCATCGGCTCCACGCCGGACAACCTCCTGGACAACCCGCCGGTTAACCACCAATCCACTTTCCTGCCGGATTATGAGCCCACCATGCGCTCGGCCACCCGCGCCGGGGCTGCAGCCGTCCTGTCTTTTCTGGGGCGCTAACCTTCCCTGCACAACGTTTTCGCCGTGCGTGATGATTAACGCACGGTGGCTGGCAGTGCTCTCGCCTGCAGCTGAATGCGGAACTGGTTAAGCTTGGGTATTGGTATTTTTCCGCATTTTTATGCCTAAGGTGAAGGGATTCTTATGAGTCAAGCCCAGCACTCCGATTTTCAAACCGCAGTTCCCGGACACGTCCGCGCCGCTGCTGGTGTCTCCCCCTCTGCCGCGACCAACCGCAAGTTCTGGTCCGGCTTGTCTTCTTCAGTAATGGAGCAGATTGCTGACAACTGGGAGACCACCCGCACCGCCTACTCCGCCGCCCGCCAGCAGCACTACTTCTCTGCTGAGTTCCTCCAGGGACGCGCCCTGCTCAACAACCTCACCAACGTCGGCCTCGTCGACGAAGCCCGCGCCGCTGCCAAGGCCGCAGGCCACGAGTTGGCTGATGTCCTCGAAGCCGAGCACGATGCCGCGCTAGGCAACGGCGGCTTGGGCCGCCTCGCCGCCTGCTTCCTCGATTCCGCTGTCACCCAGAACTACCCGGTCACGGGCTACGGCCTGCTCTACCGCTACGGCCTCTTCCGCCAGTCCTTCGACAACGGTTTCCAGCGCGAGGAACCGGATGCCTGGATGGAAAATGGCTACGACTTCATCATTCGCCGTGCCTCCGAGCAGCGCTTGGTCCACTTCGATGACATGGACGTACGCGCTATCCCCTATGACATGCCGATTACCGGATACGGCACCGACAACGTAGGTACGCTGCGCCTGTGGAAGTCCGAGCCTATCGATGAATTCGATTACGATGCATTCAACTCGCAGCGCTTCACCGAGGCCATCGTGGAGCGCGAGCGCGTCATGGATATTTGCCGCGTGCTCTACCCCAACGACACCACCTACGAAGGCAAGGTTCTGCGCGTTCGCCAGCAGTACTTCTTCGTCTCGGCCTCGCTGCAGCAGATGATCGATAACTACATCGAGCACCACGGCGAGGACCTCACCGGCTTCGCCGAGTACAACTGCATCCAGCTCAACGACACCCACCCGGTGCTGGCCATCCCAGAATTGCTCCGCCTGCTTCTCGACGAACACGGGATGGGCTGGGATGAAGCCTGGAAGGTTGTCACCGAGACTTTTGCCTACACCAACCACACGGTGCTGGCTGAGGCTTTGGAGAGCTGGGAAGTATCCATCTTCCAGAAGCTGTTCTGGCGCATTTGGGAGCTGGTGGAAGAGATCGACCGCCGCTTCCGCGAAGACATGGCCCAGCGCGGCCTGGATCAAGGGCGCATCGACTACATGGCTCCGGTATCCGACGGGCACGTCCACATGGCGTGGATCGCTTGCTATGCCGCGTACTCGATCAATGGCGTCGCCGCCCTGCACACCGAAATCATCAAGGCGGACACGCTCTCCGAGTGGCACGAGCTGTGGCCGGAGAAGTTCAATAACAAGACCAACGGCGTGACCCCGCGTCGTTGGCTGCGCATGTGCAACCCGCGCCTGTCCGACCTGCTCACAGAACAAGCTGGCTCCGATGCCTGGGTCACCGATCTGACCGAGCTGGCCAAGCTGGCTCCTCTGGCTGAGGATGAGAAGGTGCTGCGCCAACTCATCAACATCAAGCGCGCCAACAAGCAAGATTTCGCCGCATGGATTGACGCACACCAGGGCTCGGTCGTGGATCCGGATTCCATTTTCGACGTCCAGATCAAGCGCCTGCACGAGTACAAGCGCCAGCTGATGAATGCGCTTTACATCTTGGACCTGTACTTCCGCATCAAGGTCGACGGCGAAACCGTTCCGAAGCGGACCTTCATCTTTGGTGCGAAGGCTGCGCCGGGCTATGTCCGCGCGAAGGCCATCATCAAACTCATCAACACCATCGGTGACCTAGTCAATAGCGACCCGGCTACCAAGGACGTGCTCAACGTAGTCTTCGTTGAGAACTACAACGTCTCCCCTGCTGAGCACATCATCCCGGCTGCTGATGTCTCCGAGCAGATCTCCGTGGCAGGCAAGGAAGCCTCCGGTACCTCCAACATGAAGTTCATGATGAACGGTGCCCTGACCTTGGGCACGATGGACGGCGCCAACGTAGAGATCGTCGAGGCAGTGGGCGAAGACAACGCCTACATCTTCGGCGCCCGCAACGAAGACATCCCTCAGCTGCGCGCCGAGTACAACCCGAGCGAGCTCTACAACACGGTTCCGGGCTTGGCGCGTGTCCTCGATGCCTTCACCGATGGCACGCTGGGGTCGGAGAATGCAGGCATGTTTGGTGATCTTCGTTCCTCGCTGCTCGACGGCTTCGGCGAAAACGCTCAGGACACCTACTACGTCCTGGGAGATTTCGCCGACTATCGCGAGACCCGTGACCGCATGGCGGCTGACTATGACGCCGACGAGCTGGCATGGGCTAAGAAGGCCTGGCTCAACATCTGCTATTCCGGGCGCTTCTCCTCTGACCGCACTATCGCTGACTATGCCAACGAGGTGTGGAAGCTGGCCCCAACCCCCATTTCCAACGTCTAGACGGACAGGGGTTAATAGACGTACTAGTGCCTGTTAACCCCTAGACGGGCTTTCCACAAAACAAAGCGCCGCCTCACCACCGTTCCTCCTTCCCACTTAGTGGGTAAGGAAGCAACCGTGGGTGAGGCGGCGTTGCTTTTCTGCGACAGTTTTACTTATCTCGCAGAGTCTGGCCCAGCTCGTGGACCTGAATCATATTGGTGTTACCAGAGATTCCGGGAGGGGTACCGGCGATGACGACGATCATGTCGCCTTCCTTGTACTTATCCATTCCCAGCAGAGCCTCATCAATGGCGGCCATCATGTCATCGGTGGACTCGACCGAATCACTCAAGAAGGTCTCTGCGCCCCAGGTCAACGCCAGCTGCGAGCGCACCGCCGGGTGCGGGGTGAAGGCAAGGAGCGGCAGCGGGGAGTGCAAGCGAGCCACGCGCTTCGCGGTGTCGCCGGAGGTGGTGAAGGCGACGATGGCCTTCGCATTAAGGCGCTCGGCAATATCGCGCGCGGAGTAAGAGACGACGCCACGCTTAGTGCGCGGCACGTGCGTCAGCGGAGGAACCTGGCCGCCCTGCTCAGCGTTCGTCACGATGCGGGACATCGTGCGGACAACATTCTGTGGGTCGATGCCGACGGAGGTCTCACCGGAGAGCATAACGGCATCGGCACCATCGAGCACTGCGTTAGCCACGTCGGAGGCCTCCGCGCGAGTCGGGCGCAGGTTGGAGATCATGGAATCGAGCATCTGCGTTGCCACGATCACCGGCTTGGCATTCTCACGCGCGATCTGGATAGCGCGCTTCTGGAACAGCGGAACCTGCTCCAGCGGTACCTCGACGCCGAGGTCACCGCGCGCAATCATGATGGCATCGAAAGCCAAAACGATGGATTCGAGGGCATCGACTGCCTCCGGCTTCTCGAGCTTCGCGATAACCGGGACGCGGCGGCCTTCCTCATCCATGATTTCGTGGACTTTGTCCACGTCCGCAGGAGAACGAACGAAGGACAGGGCAACCATGTCCACGCCGAGCTTCAATGCGAAGCGAAGGTCAGCAATGTCCTTCTCCGACAACGCCGGCACAGAGATGTCCATGCCAGGCAAGGACACGCCCTTGTTGTTGGAGACCGGTCCGCCCTCGGTGACCTCACAAACAACGTCATTGCCGTCGACTTCCTTGCAGACGACGGCGACCTTGCCGTCGTCGATCAGCAGGCGGTCACCCGGCTTCGCGTCCTTCGCCAGGTTCTTGTAGGTGGTGGACACGCGGTCGTGCGTGCCTTCTACGTCTTCGACGGTGATGCGGACGATTTCGCCGTCCTTCCACATCTCTTCACCGTTGACGAAGCGACCCAGACGGATCTTCGGTCCCTGGAGGTCCGCCAGGACGCCGACTGCGTGGCCGGTCTCATCGGTAGCCTCACGGACCCAGCGGTAGTTCGCCTCGTGGTCCGCATGCTCGCCGTGGGACATGTTGAGACGCGCCACGTTCATGCCTGCTTCAACGAGGCCAAGGATTCCTTCCTTGCTTGCTACAGCAGGACCCAACGTACAAACAATTTTGGTTCTTCTATCCAACATGGAGTGCCTTATTCACATCGGGAGTTTCTAACGGTTCCCAAACTACCCCGCTTTGCTGGTCTCGGCCACCACGAATGAAGCTCACACCATGTTTTGGCCCTTGAATCAGGCTTCCCCGGCGACTGTTGCAGCCCCTTCCGATTCGGCAACAACCGGGAATAACCGGGCACATCTGGGCATTTTATGTCCTTGCGCCCGAAGCTCGAGACTCTCGGTCAAGTCGTCTTAAAACATTGTGTGATCCCGGCTACTTCCCGAAATCTCAGCGCCTAAATCTGTCGCTAGGCGCTGCGACTGTCACCTTTGTGAGTCAGCGGCTCCGACGCTGTCACCGACGTCGGCGGCACGGGCCGGGTCCACCTCTTCTGGCGTTTCCTGGCCTCGCGGCAACCGGAAATACACGATGAGTGCTACAACAAAGCAGACCACCGATACGATGACATTGACACGCAGGCCAAAGATGAGCGTGGCATCGTCAGCACGCATGTTTTCTACAACGAAGCGCCCCGCTGTATATCCGGCGACATACAGCGCAAACACACGACCATGGCCGAGCTTGAATGCCTTGTGGGCCCACAGCAGGAACACGCACACCGCCACGTTCCACAGCAGCTCATAGAGGAATGTCGGATGCACCGAAGTGATTACTTCCCCGGTCGAGCGGCCACTGATCGGCGCGTATTCACCGCTTTCATTCACGCGATAATAAATGTCAAGTGCCCACGGGACGGTGGTCTCACGACCATAGAGTTCCTGGTTGAACCAATTGCCTAGTCGGCCGATAGCCTGCGCCAATATGAGTCCGGGGGCGACGGCATCCGCAAACGGCCCCAAAGGGATGCCCTTGACTTTGAACATGAGCCACACGGCGACCGCGCCAAGAGCCACTGCGCCCCAAATACCCAGTCCGCCGTTGGCGATTTTCAGTGCGTCGAGAGGATCACACGTGGAACAGAAGTACTTATCATTATCCGTAATCACGTGATAGAGGCGGCCGCCAATGATGCCGGCCGGGATCACCACCAAGGCAGCATCCCAGACCACATCCGGGTTTCCACCCCGGGCAGTATAGCGGCGCAGAGTCATCCACAGCGCGACGAGGATGCCGACGATAATGCACATGGCATACGCACGAATAGGAACTGGGCCGAGATGCCACACGCCTTGTGGCGGAGAGGGAATGTTGGCGAGGTAGTAAGTCTGCACGGGAAATAGTGTGCCTGAAAAAGACGGCCGCTACAACGCGCCTAGCTTCTGCGCGAAGGGCACGCCGGATGCTGGCCGGCAGCCACTAAGGAGCGGGCCAAAGCCATCGGGTCCTGGGCCGCCATGATGGACTCACCGACGAGAATGGCATCGGCTCCCTGCGAGGCATAGGACAGCACGTTACGCGGACTATTAACGCCGCCCACGGCAATACGTGTAATGCTCTCAGGAAGACCCGGTGAAATAGTAGAAAAGGCCTCCCGATTAAGTGCATCGGAGGCCAAAGACCACGCATTGATCGCCACAACAGTACCCCCTGCTTTGATAACGCGATCCACCTCAGCGCACGTGCGTACTTCCAGGATGGCTGTCATCCCGAGGGACTCTACGCGGTCGAGGAGCGACTCGAGGCGAGCCTGATCAAGCAACTCCACCTGTAAGGGAATCGCATCCGCCCCATAACACCGCGCTTCATGAATCTGATAGGGATCAACAATGGTGTCACGGCACAGCATAGGAATGTCGATCGCAGCGCGGGCAACACGCATGTCCTCCAGGGAGCCATGAAAGCGGCGCCTGTCTGTCTGGCAGGCCATGACGTGCACGCCTGCTTCCTCCAGCTTTCGTGCCAGGGTCCCGACGGAGTGCGGCCCGTCTAGGTGGACGATTTCTCCCCCATAAGGCACGGCGCGCTTGATTTCGGTGATGATAGAACACCCCGAGCGCAGTAAGGCCTGGGCGGTATCGCGCGGCGCGTCCATGTCTCGAGACCGCGCTTTAACTTCCTTGAAAGGGACGCGCGCCTCCCGTGCGGCTACATCAGCTAGTACGCCGGCCACAAGATGATCGACGGCAATCGGGGTAGGCATGGAGCACCTCCCTTCCCCGAAGGAAACTCAAAGAAAGAAACAAGGGCGTTTGAGATCACACTTAGGCTAGCGCGCCCTTGCCTCTAACAAGAAATCTGGGGCACCCGATTCCGCGCTAAGACCACTCTCTAAAGCAGGAAATGTAGCCACGGCTCACGTGGCTGCCATGCCTAGGTAGACCGGGGATCGGTAGGGTCAATATCGGCGTCCAGGGCATCCCACATCACACGGCCGGAGTCCTGGGAGGTTTCAAGATCTTCCTGCAGGCGTTCCTGGCGTACCGCCGGGGTTTCATATTTGGTGGAACGGGGCTTATCAGCCCCCGGATTGCTCGCCACCATGACCGCGCCGAAGAGGGCGAGCGCCGCACCGACGATAGCCAGCACGGGGCCAGCGGTCGATGCATCAGCGGTGAGAACAGTGGCCCAATCCGAAATGGTTGCGGAATCCACGGAGGTATCGTTCGTTCCTCCCTGCAGCAACTCTTGAGCACGCTCCGCCTCGGGGCCGGCAGTCAACAGCGCAACCGGGCGCCATCCGGCAGCCGCCGCGGCGAGTGCGGTGAGGACAGAGACAATTCGACGGCCCGTGCGCCGCAGCGCAAAGGCTGCCACACCGCCAGCGAGCACCACGACGCTGAGCGCAATGAGCTCAAGAGACCACAAGGAACCAGATAATTCCGCAACACTCGAACCGGCCTTATCGTCTTCGACCGCCGCCGACACCCACGTCATGCGGGAAGACAGCCACAACAGGATGGCGCCAACGAACATCAACACTGGTCCGATGCGTTTAGCTCCACTGCGCTTTGTTTCAGTGCGCTTAGCCATTGTTCTCCTCTCCGAAGAGATTGCGTGCATCGAAGCACGTGCGGTCCCCGGTATGGCACGCGCCGCCGTGCTGACGCACGGTCAGCAAGACGGTGTCTCCATCGCAGTCTAAACGCGCACCCACCACCTCTTGGGTATTGCCGGACGTCAGGCCCTTAATCCAATATTCGCGGCGTGAGCGTGAATAATAGGTTCCACGACGCGTCGCCAACGTATAGGCCAAGGCATGATCATCCATCCAGGCCAGCATGAGCACTTCTCCGCGCTCCGATTGCACAATGGCCGGAACCAAGCCCGCCTCGTTGCGCTTAAGCTGCTGAGCAATCTCTTCACTCAGCTCATAGTCCCCTACGGCCTCTGAATCAGTGCTTCCGTGTCCGCTGCTTTCATTGTGTTCCTTCACTGGCGAACCTCCTTCCCTGCTGCCGCGAGCGCTTCCTTAACCTCAGAGATCTCTACCTCACCGAAGTGGAAGATGCTGGCCGCAAGCACGGCATCTGCTCCGGCATCAACGGCCGGTGGGAAATGCTCGGCCTTACCCGCTCCGCCAGAAGCGATGATCGGCACGGACACCGCCGCACGCACCGCCTCAATCAGTTCGATGTCGAAGCCCGCCTTGGTGCCGTCCCCATCCATGGAGTTCAGCAGAATCTCACCAACCCCCAATTCCTCACCGCGCTTGGCCCACTCCACGGCGTCGAGTCCCGCCGAGCGCGTTCCGCCATGCGTGGTGACCTCAAAGCCACTGGGAAAATCTGCTGCGCGGCGAGCATCCACCGAAAGCACAATGCACTGGGAACCAAAGACATCTGCCAGTTCGCGCAGCAACTCCGGGCGCGCGATAGCAGAGGAATTTACCGAGACCTTGTCCGCGCCGGCGCGGAGCAGCTCACGGACATCATCCACCGACCTGACGCCACCACCAACGGTCAGCGGGATGAAAACTTGATCGGCCGTACGGCGCACCACATCGAGCATGGTGCCGCGACCATCCTTTGATGCGGAGACGTCGAGGAAGGTCAGCTCATCAGCACCCACCTGTCCATAGCGGGCAGCCAACTCCACTGGGTCACCGGCATCACGCAGGTTTTCGAAGTTCACGCCTTTGACCACGCGGCCATTATCAACGTCAAGACACGGGATCACGCGCACGGCAAGTGCCATGGTGACCATCCTCCTAAAACTAAAGGTCAGATGAGAGGCAGTCCGTATGGAAACTGCCGAATACTAAAAACTACGTCCGGTTTCAGCGCCCAATTCCAACGCTGGGGTCTAGTGCCGAAGCCTAGCGCTCCCCACGAGGATTTCGGGCGATGGCATCCAGAATTGTGGCATGGACCTGCGGGGTCCCTCCCACAAAGCCCTTCGAATTGGCGGTCCACTCATTTCCTTCTGGATCGCTCACGCGGCCACCGGCGGCCTTGATCATGAGCGCACCCGCCGCGTTATCCCATGGGTGCGGCGAGAAATTCACCGCACCATCAAACACGCCCTGGGCCACGAAGGCATTGTCCAGCCCCACCGACCCAGTCATGCGGGGACGCAACCCGGTTTCTCGGAGGTCATTGAACAGGCCGGTCGGCAGGTGTGAGGAACAGCCCACGTGGCCGCGAGCCTCGTCGAAGCCCTGAGCCTCTTCGCCGCCCCCGAAACCGGTCGAGGGGCCGCCGCTGGTGCGCAGCGGCATGCCTTGCGCCGCAACGACACGACGGTTCAGCAACGGAAAATCTGCAACTGCGACGACGGGCTTTGCTTCGTGCAAGAGTGCTACAAGAATTCCACAGCACGGATTTCCCGCAGAATAGTTCGCGGTCCCGTCCACTGGGTCCACGACCCAGATCGTTTCTTGGAGGTCTCCCCCGTATTCCTCGCCGAGCACCGGGATGCCAGTGAGCTGACTTAGCGTTTGGCGCAGCTGCTGCTCAATGACCAGATCTACCTCGGTGGCAAAGTCCCCTTCGCCCTTGAAACGCGCGGGCGCTGCACCGAGGCCCCTGCGAAAGAGATCATCAACGTGGTCCACCGCTGCTTCCGCAAAGGCAACAAGCTCGCGTGGGTCCGACGCTGAAGGTCCTGTCATCGGGGCCATAGGCCTACCTCTCCTCGATCGGGTCGATGTATTCCTCTTCCGGCAGCGGGGTCACCTCTGCGACGGCAGCGAGGGCCTCCTCCAGCGTGAAGCGCTCCTCATAGAGAGCCTTACCAATGATGGCGGAATCAATTCCTTCATTTTCGTAGAGGGCCAACTCACGTAGATCATCCAGGGTAGAAATCCCGCCGGAGGCAGTGACCTTGGCTTCCGTGGCGGCCGCGACCTCACGCAGCAACTCAATGTTGGGGCCCTGCAACGTACCGTCCTTGGACACATCCGTTACTACAAAGCGAGTACAACCAGCCGCGTCGAGGCGTTCGAGGACCTCCCAAAGGTCGCCGCCATCGGATACCCAGCCGTTACCTCGCGTACGCCACTCGCCATCTATCAGGCGGACCGCCAAATCCACTGCGATACGGTCACCGTGTTCTGCCAGGGCCTTGGCAATCCAGTCGGGGTTCTCCAAGGCCGCGGTACCAATATTGACGCGGCGCGCACCGGTAGCGAGAGCCCGGGCCAGGGTCTCATCATCTCGAATCCCGCCGGTCAGCTCCACGTTCAGGTCCACGCTCGTGGTGATTTCGGCAAGCAGTTCATGGTTGGATCCGCGGCCGAAAGCAGCGTCCAAATCGACTGCATGCAGCCACTGCGCCCCCTGAGCCTGCCACTTCAGGGCAGCCTCACGCGGCGAGCCATAGGATTTCTCGGTTCCGGCCTCTCCTTGATCGAGGCGAACTGCCTGACCATCAACGACATCAACCGCGGGCAACAGTGTAAAACTCATGGTGGGTAGTCTACCTTTCACGCAGGCTCTTTAAAGCGTTCCTATCCAGTTCTTCAGCAGCTGCGAACCAACGTCACCAGATTTCTCCGGGTGAAATTGGGTGGCCCACAATGCGCCATTGTCTACCGCAGCGACAAAACGGTCACCGCCGTACTCAGACCACGCCACCTTCGGCGGCTCCGTAATTTCGGTCTCGAGCTCCCAGTTCCGCGCGGCATAGGAATGCACGAAATAAAAGCGATCCTCTACGCTCACGCCTTCAAACATGCGGCTTCCGCTAGGAAGCTCCACGGTATTCCATCCCATGTGCGGGAGGACGGGCGCCTGCAAGCGAGTGACCTCCCCCGGCCACTCCCCGCAACCTTCGGTGTGCACGCCGTGTTCGGTGCCGGACTCAAAGAGAATCTGCATGCCTACGCAAATCCCCAGAACCGGGCGACCACCAGCCAATCGCTGACCAATGATTCGCGGCCCCTGTGCAGCGCGCAGCCCCTCCATGCAGGCAGCGAAAGCGCCTACACCGGGTACCAACAGGCCATCGGCCTCTACAGCTAGTTTCGGGTCTGCGGTCACCGTAACGGTGGCACCAACCCGCTCCAGCGCGCGCACTACCGACCGAACATTGCCAGCGCCATAATCTAGGACTACTACGTCGTGTGAGCTCATCGTGCTTCCTTTCCGGGCCTCTTCGGCCTTCTAATCATGCGCAGGCGAGTCTGAATATCATTCAGCTCGCTCACACGGGTTTTGCCCAAGGCGCGGTCAGCCGTGGACATGAGCAGGCCCACCGCGATGATGGCAGCGCCGGCGGCGAAGGCGCCATCATATCCGGACATAGCCACGACAGCGCCGAGAACCGTCGAACCAAGGCCGGTTCCACCGTCATAGAAGATATTCCACACCGCAGAGCCCTCCGAGAGACGCTCGCGCGGGAGACGGTCAAACATCGACAACAAGGCCTCGTTTTGCACGATGCCGAAACCCGCACCATAGATGACAGTGCCGAAGACAAGCAGCCATACCGACCATTCTTGCCACAGCACGGCGGCGATGAGACCCACACCAAAGACTGAGAAAGCCTGAGCGGGAATCATCAGCGTGCCTGGCTGGCCCACTCGGTCCGCCACCACACCGGCCACATAGCGTGCGATCATGGCCGAGCCACCGATCACCGACAGCATGAGACCGCCCAAGACAGCGCCGCGCTCAGGGTCCAGCTCGCGCACCGCCGGGGAAATGAAGTTGGAGGCCACGCCGTAGCTCACGGAGAAACTGGTCAGGGCCAGCGCGGGGACGAGCACGAGCTTCCACATTGGTGCCCGCGGAGTGGTGTCCGTGGGATCCGGCAAGCCCACTGGAGCTGCCTTGATTTGGGGTACCAGAATGCACGTGAAGAATCCCAGTAGGCCAAGGCCAGCGGCCAGAAGATACACCGTTTTGTAGTTGAAGGCTGAAGCCACCGCAAGACCCAAAGGTAAGAAGGCCATTTGCGCCGCTCCGATGAACAACCCGAAGATACCGGTGGCCTTGCCCAGAAGGCGCCGTGGCGTGATTTCCGCGATGAGTGCGTTCTCCGCCACCGTGAGCGCACCGAAGCCGATTCCGCGCAGGGCGGAGAAGCCCAGGGCGATCGGGGCGACGTCGCCCAGCATGTGCCCCAACGCCGGCAGCCCCAGCAACAGCGCCGAGGCTGCCATAATCGGGCGATAGCCAAAGATACGCAGCAACATCGGAGTTGCCATCTGGGTAAGTACTGTAGCCAGCATGAACACGCCAGTCGTGGCACCAGCCAATGTCGCGGAACCGCCGGAATCCAGCACGGCCAGCGGCACCACGGGCAGCAAAACCGACCACGCGCCAAAAGCGGAAACCACCGCGATCATGGTTTCCCTAAAGCCAGCAACCTTCCATACGCTCTGAGGGGTCTTTTCCGTCACTTCGCCGCCAATCCTGCTGAGAAGATGTCAAGGAACCACACCAAGGCAGCGGCCACGGAGACCGCCGCGAGTGCACCCGCGACCACGGTCATCAGCACCGACCCGTTCTGGTAAGCCGCCCACGCACCACCGACGAGCAAACCGGCGACCAGAAAGAGAACGAGAACCATTGCATTCATAAGTCTTAGAGCGCTCCCTTCGTCGAAGGAACTCCGTTCACGCGCGGATCCTGCTCAGTAGCCTGGCGCAGAGCACGGGCCACCGCCTTGTACTCGGCCTCCGTGATGTGGTGCGGATCGCGGCCGTAGCGCACGTTGACGTGCAAGGTCGTCGCCGAGTGCGTGGCAAAGGTTTCGAAGAAGTGTCGGTTGATAACCGTGGCGTAGTGCCCACCGATAATCTGCCACTCCATGTTCTCCGGCTCGCCATTCATCACGAAGTAGGGGCGCCCTGAGATATCGACGACGGCTTCCACCAGCGCCTCATCCATGGGCAGCAGCTGGGACCCGAAACGGCGGATTCCGGACTTATCCCCCAACGCCTCCAGAAAAGCGCGGCCCAGCACGATAGCAGTGTCTTCGACCGTGTGGTGAGCATCGATGTCAATATCGCCCTCAGCGTGGACGCGAAGATCGAAGGAGCCGTGGGTGCACACAGCGTTAAGCATGTGGTCAAAGAACGGCAGCCCCGTCGAAATATCCGCCTGGCCGGTGCCATCGAGGTTTATTTCTACGGAGATCTTTGTCTCCCCAGTGACGCGCTCTGCGCGGCCAATGCGGTCGCCATGGTTGTGACGTACAGCGTCGCCAGCACTCATTGCTCCACGCTCCTTCTTCAAGTCATGGGCCCACAATGTGGGCTCAATTCATCATCGTTTCAGTTAGTCATCTCTACTTTATCTGCCAAATCTGCCGCGGCCGAAAGGAAGGCGTCATTCTCTTCGGGCAGACCAATCGTGGCGCGCAGAAGTCCCGGTACACCGTTATCTCGAATCAGGACATCACGGTCCAGGAACCCCTGCCACACCGCGTGCTGATCGGCAAAGCGTCCGAAGGACACGAAGTTGGATTCGCTCGGCACCACGTAGTACCCGAGCTCCTTAAGCCCTGCGACAACCCGGTCCCGCTCCGCCGATAGTTTGGCCACGGTTCCCAAGGTCTCTTCCTTATGAGCAAGGGCCACGGTGGCCGCGATCTGAGAGAGAACCGACAGGTGATAGGGCAAACGAACGAGCATGACGGCTTCCACGAAAGCCGGATCTGCCACGAAGTAACCCAAGCGCCCGCCGGCGAAGTCGAAGGCCTTGGACATCGTGCGCGATACCACGAGCTTGGTCGGGTACTTCGCCAGCAGTGTTGTTGCTGACGGCGAGGGCGAGAATTCCATGTAAGCCTCGTCCACGATAACGATGCCCGGCGCGGCCTGCACGATCTTCTCCACCACATCGATCGGGGTGACGTCACCGGTGGGGTTGTTCGGGGTGGTGATGAAGACGACGTCGGGGCTGTGCTTGGCGACGGCCTCCAACGCCTCCTTTTCATCAATCCGGAAATCCGCATCGCGCGAGCAGGAGATGAATTCGGTTTGGGTGCCCGCGCACAGGATGGGGTGCATGGAATAGCTCGGGGTAAATCCCAGCGCGCTACGCCCCGGCCCGCCAAAGGCCTGAAGCAGCTGCTGCAAAACCTCATTGGAACCGTTAGCTGCCCAGACGTTCTCCACGCTGACAGCCACCCCGGTTTGCTCGCTGACGTACTCGGCCAGTGCCGTGCGCAGCTCCACGGCATCGCGCTCTGGGTAGCGGTTGAGCTCCCGCGCGTGCTTCTCGACGGCCGCCACCATGTCCTTCACCAGCGCCTCCGAGGGCGGATAGGGGTTCTCGTTGGTGTTGAGCTGGTTGGTCACCGTCAGCTGCGGGGCTCCATAGGCGCTGGAGCCGCGCAATTCTTCGCGAAGGGGAAGATCCTTCAACTCAGCCATTGCTTAAGCCTCTTCTTTCTGGGTATCGGTGTCATCAGCGAATCGTGCCGCAATTGCTTCACTATGGGCGGGCAGCGCCTCCGCGGTGGCGAAGGCAATGACATTCTGCGCTACCTCGCCGAGTGCTGCGCGGTCATACTCAATGAGGTTGACTGGGCGTAGGAAGGTGTGCGTCGACAGCCCAGCGCTGAACCGCGCGGTTCCCGAGGTAGGCAAAACGTGGTTGGAACCGGCGGTGTAATCACCGAGCGGAACGGGCGAATAATCGCCAACGAAGATTGCACCGGCGTGGCGGATGCGCTCCGCAACTGCCCGGGCATTCTTCGTGTGAACCTCCAAGTGCTCAGCGGCATAGGCGTCCGCGACAGCGATACCTGCCTCGAGATTGTCGACCACGACAATGCCGGACTGTTCTCCACGCAATGCCTCAGCCGCGCGCTCGGCGTTGGCTGTGGCGGTATAGCGCTGAGCTACCTCCGCATTCACCGCAGCGGCAAAGTCCTCAGAATCGGTGATGAGCACGGAGGCAGCCATGGGATCGTGCTCCGCCTGGGAAATGAGGTCATAGGCCACGTAGACGGGGTTAGCGGTCTCGTCGGCCAGGATGGCGATCTCGGTAGGACCAGCTTCCGCATCAATGCCCACCACTCCCTGCACCGAGCGCTTAGCGGCAGCAACAAAGACGTTGCCGGGACCGGTGATGATATCGACAGGCTCCAGCGCTTCTTCACCCGTAATGGGTTCATCATCGCCGTAAGCCAAAAGTGCGATGGCTTGCCCGCCGCCGACGGCCCAGACATCATCCACGCCCAGCATGTGGCACGTGGCCAGCACCGTCGGGTGCGGCAGGCCGCCGAATTCCTTCTGCGGCGGAGAAGCCACGACCATCGCCGCAGCGCCCGCTTCTTGAGCGGGGACGGCATTCATAATGACGGAAGACGGATACACCGCCTTGCCGCCCGGAACATAGAGCCCTACGCGCTCAATGGGCTGGAAAACCTCGGTGACCGTCGCACCTGGCGCCAGCGTCGTCGTGTGTGAAGCCGGCTTCTGATCAGCGTGAACGGCGCGCACGCGCGCGATAGATTCTTCGATGGCTGCTCGCACACTCGAATCCAGTTCCTCGGCAGCCTTCTTCAGCTCCTCCTTAGGCACTCGCACCGCGGCGGGGCGGATTCCGTCGAATTGTTCGCCGAAGTCGAGGGCCGCCGCCGCACCACCCTTGCGTACCTTCTCCACCATGGGGATGACGGTGCCCATCACCGAGGACACATCCGTTCCCCCTCGCGGCAAGACTCGGCGCAACCGGGAGGTGGTTAGTTCCTCTCCACGCAGGTCGATGGTTCGTAGCATGCTCAGACCCCTTTTATAATATGCAGCGGTTTCTATACCTTCCCATTACTATACCTGGACCGAAAAGCCAGCGAGCTGGCAGGTAGGGGTTATAGAATGTGCCACTAGTAACACATTCCGGGACCCCGAATCGGTGAAGGGAGGCGACGAGATGAGCAACGGCGCCGATGGCCTGGACAGCCAGTCTCCTTCCAACCTGCTTGCCCGCGTCGAAAACCTCGCGCACCGCGAAAGCCTCGATTGCATTCGGGTCACCGCACACGAGCTCCTCTTCCCCCACCCACCGCTTGGGGAAACCCGCGCTTTCATGGACACCGAGGGCGAACCAATCCTGCGTTTTTACACCACGCACCACGGCATTCTAGGTTTCGGCGACATCCCCGCTCTCAGTGAATTCGTCAACGACTGGAACCATGACTGCCTCTCGCCGCACCTCATCCTCAACTATTCGGCACCTACCGAGGTAGAAGTGTGGGGGCATTCCTTCCTCGTGGTTCACCAGAAACCCACGACGTCCCAGCTTGCCGCTTCGGTTCTGCCAGCACTCCACAACGCCGCGGCCTGCCTCGAAGAACTGGCCGATCACTTCCCGGTCCTCACTCTGCCCCGTCCGACGACTCCGGAAGAACAAACAGAACTAGACGGCCCCGTCTCCGCTGTGGATACTGCCCGCCTTGGGGAGATCCTTCCTACCCTGGGGATAACGCGCTTCCAATCGGATGCCGACGAGGCCGTCTATGCCTGGATCAATGATGTCCTTTTTGCTTTCGCCATCGATTCCGGCCCCAGCCTCATTATCAAAGGCCATTGGGATCCCAACCTGCCGGGCAGCGAGTTCTCCAAAATCTTCCTCATTTGCAATGACTGGAACCGGACCAATCACTCAGCCTCAGCCTTCTGTCACTCCAACATTGATGGGCTGCAGGTGCGCATTGATTACGCGATCATGACGGGCGCCGGGCTTTCCGACGCCCAACTGATCACCGCCCTCGGCCGCGGCATCAAACACGTCCTCCACGGGATCGACGACATCTCACGCGATGCGGTGGGCTCCTCCCCCGTCGCTTGGCCCTAGCGCATCATCGACCGCCGCCTCATCGTCTACCGTTTCGCTTTCGTGCCAAACGCTGGGCGGATCAAAAAACAGCGCAGACCAATAGGCAAACATGGCCATAAATGGCCCTACGAGCCAGGCAATGCCAGGTGAGAAATTCGGGACAAACTCCACAAACTCCCCGGGACTTTCTGGAATATCAGTGGCTGTCGCCCCACCGAAGACATAGAAGGACGCCGCACCAGCCAAAGCTGCCAGAGCCACCCATAACAGCAGGCCGACGCTGCGGTAGCGCTCTCCCCAACGGTGGGCGATAAGCCCCAAGGCCATACCGAGGAATCCTGTGATCAGCACGAAGGTGATATAGGAGTCGAATTGCACGTCGGCGACGTTGCCCAAAACATAGCCGCCATCCTCCATTCGATGACCCTCCAGAATAGGCCGCCACAGCCCCCATACAGCGCCAACAGCGGAAAATCCAAAGAGGGCTAACGCGAGCAACCCCGCGCCGAATCCGACGGCGCGGGGTATGCGAAGGCTAGGTGCACGCAGTGCAGGCACGATACTCTCTAGCCGCAGAAGGTCCAGTTACCGTTCTCACGCTTGAAGCGCATGGTGGAGCTATCCGTGCCCTGGCTGGTGTTGACGTTCACGGTCGCGGAGGCATCGTCACCGTTAACCACGACATCGTTGATGGACTCAACGCCAGTCTTGGACCAGTCAAAGCCATCCATCTGGGAGGTATCCTGGCCCGCTGCCGCCATCATGTCCTTGAGCTGGTTCATCGGAACATCCGGAACCTGGTTGTAGTCAACCTGGTCGAGACCGGAGTTCGGATCGTTGCGGATAGCCGCGCAGGTGTGCTCCGGGAGGTACTTCACGAAGGAACGCATGGTCTGCTGCTCATACATACCGCGCACTAGGGCGTTAATACCGTCGACATCCTCCTGGCTGGCGGCCTCACCCTGCACCGGTTCGACCTTGGGCATGTTCTGGAAAGGATCCGCGCCTTCTTCGAAGGGGTTGGCCAGAGTCTGGTTAGCAGCCTCGGGTTTCTCCCCCTCCGGCTTGGAAGCATCGTCCTTATTCTCTTCGCCGTCCTTCTTGTCCTCACCCTCCTTCTTCTCCTCAGAAGTCTTCTCCTCAGAAGTCTTTTCCTTAGACTTCGTAGTCGTGGTGGTCTTTGCTGCAGAGGACGCCGTGTCGCCTGCATTCTCATCATCGGAACCACAAGCAGCCAAGGAAAGCGGTGCAACGAGCGCAACAGCAATGAGGGACTTCTTGGCAGGTGTCAGAAAAGACAAGGGAAAACTCCTAAATATATAGAGAGCGATAGGTTAAACCACGCTGGGCGCGGCGTTTGCTCTTGGGCAACTTACATAACCTTAACAAGGGCTGTTTGAAGAATTCATATCCTACACCTTGAAGCTTCCTGTGAGCCTCACGTGGGGTTTCTCTTGCCGCGTAGAGTTGGTCGTGTGCACCTTTCTCGCGACGCTATCGTTTCCACCGCCCTTGAGCTCTTGACCCAATACGGCCTTGCTGATGTCACTATGCGCCGAGTCGCCACGAACCTCGGGGTCGCCCCCGGCGCGCTGTACTGGCACGTGGCCAACAAACAATCGCTGATCGCGGCCATGACTGCTGAAATACTCGCTCCTGTCACCGGGGAAAGCACGGCGGAGCTGGTCAGCTCTCTGCACAGTGAGCTGCAACGCTGGCGCGATGGAGCTGAAGTGGCCATCGCCGGAGCATCCTTCCCCGAATCCTCAGCGAGCGCCGACTTAGAAAAGCTATTCACCAAGGCACTGCAGAAGGAAGCACCCGATGCCTCGCCGGAGGATAGAGCCGTCGCCGCCCGCACTCTGATCCACTACACGCTGGGCGCCACTTTCATGGAACAATCCCGAGAGCAGCTCAGTGGGGCGGCGCTAGGAGGGACGTCGCCAAGCACAGCGTCTACAGCTCCCGAGACCGCCCCGGTAGACGCCACCTCGGTGCGCGCAGCAGAGCTGATGGTCGCCGGCTTAAGGTCACTGCGAAGCGATCACATACATCAGAATTGACTAAGCTAAGCCTCATGACTGAGACCCGTGCTGACCTAACGCTATCTCGCCAGGTGTGGCCTGGTTCCCCCTCCCCTCTCGGCTCCACCTTTGATGGAGCCGGTACTAATTTTGCTATCTTTTCCGAAATCGCCGAGAAGGTTGAGCTCTGCCTCATTGACCAGGACGGCAACGAAGAACGCATCGAATTAACCGAGATCACCGCCCACGTCTGGCACGCCTACCTCCCGAACGTCAGCCCCGGGCAGCGCTACGGATACCGCATCCACGGCCCGTATGAGCCAGAACATGGTCTGCGCTGCGATCCCTCAAAACTTCTTGTCGATCCTTATGCTCGCGCCTTCGACGGCGACTTTGATGGGGATCCCTCGCTGTACTCCTACGATATCTTCGCAGAGGAACCCGGCACCGGCCGCAACCAGGATGACTCCTTGGGCCACACCATGCTCTCCGTGGTCATCAACCCGTTCTTCGAGTGGCACGGCGACAACCGTCCGCATACCCCGGATAATGAAACAATTATCTACGAAGCCCACGTCAAGGGCATGACGATGACGCACCCGGATGTGCCGGAGAAGCTTCGCGGCACCTATGCCGGCATGGCGCACCCGGCGATCATCAACTACTTCAAGGACTTGGGAGTGACAGCCGTCGAGCTGCTGCCGGTTCACCAGTTCTTGCAGGATGATCGCCTGCGCCAGCTGGACCTGCGCAACTACTGGGGTTATAACACCTTCGGGTTCTTCGCCCCGCATGCTGACTATGCCTACGCTAAGAAGCCCGGCGAGGTAGTTGCTGAATTCAAGGCCATGGTTCGTGCCTTCCATGAGGCTGGAATCGAGATCATCCTCGATGTGGTCTACAACCACACCGCCGAAGGCAACCACATGGGCCCCACCATCGCCTTCCGTGGCATTGATAACCACGCCTACTACCGCTTGGTTGATGACAATCCCGAGCACTACATGGACTACACCGGCACCGGTAACTCCCTAAATGTCCGTCACCCGCACTCCCTCCAGCTCATTATGGATTCGCTTCGTTACTGGGTGACGGAGATGCGCGTGGATGGCTTCCGCTTCGACCTCGCTTCCACTCTGGCGCGCGAGCTGGATGACGTCGACAAGCTGGCTACCTTCTTCGATTTGGTTCAGCAGGACCCGGTGGTCTCCAAGGTCAAGCTCATCGCCGAACCTTGGGACGTGGGCCATAACGGATACCAAGTTGGTAACTTCCCTCCCATCTGGAGCGAGTGGAACGGCAAGTACCGCGATACCGTCCGTGATTTCTGGCGCGGGGAGCCGGCGACCATGGGTGAATTTGCCTCACGCCTGACCGGCTCCTCCGATCTCTATGCCAATAACGGCCGCCGCCCCACCGCGTCTATCAACTTCATCACCGCCCATGACGGCTTTACGCTGCGCGATTTGGTGTCCTATAACGAAAAACACAATTCCGAGAACAGTGAAGACAATCGCGACGGTGAGTCCCACAACCGCTCGTGGAACCATGGCGTGGAGGGGCCGACTGACGACGAAGAGATTAAGAAGCTCCGGCGCCGCCAAGTCCGCAATTTCCTCACTACCCTCCTGCTATCCCAGGGCACCCCGATGTTGTGCCACGGTGATGAGCTGGGCCGCACCCAGAACGGCAATAACAACGTGTATTGCCAGGACAACGAGATTTCCTGGATCGATTGGTCGATGCTGAAGCAGGAAAAGAACAGCGCCATGCACGGCTTTACCAAGCGCCTCATCAACATCCGCAAGAACCACCCGGTGTTCCGCCGCCAGCGTTTCTTGGCTGGTGGCCCCTTCGGCTCTGAGGTGAAGGACCGCGATATTGCCTGGCTCGTGCCCTCCGGCAAACTCATGACCCCGCAGGACTGGGATTTTGAGTTCGGCAAGGCCCTCATGGTCTACCTCAACGGTAACGCGATTACGGAAACCACCGCCCGCGGTGAACGCATTACGGATGATTCCTTCATCATGATTTTCAACGCTCACCACGAAGACATCGAATTCACACTGCCCAAGAAGGACCTGGGTGCTAGTTGGCGGCTCATCGTCGACACCTCTGATTCCGGTGGCTATCCGGACGAGGAGAAGCTCATCGCGGCCGAAGGGTCCATCGTGGTGCAACCGCGCACGACGCTGATTCTGCGCCAGACTGAGCCCCCGGTTTTCGACGACAGCGATGACTCTGCACAATCCGCTGCCACGGCAGCAGCAACTGATAGCTAGACTGCACTCCACCGTCTGCAGTCCACCATCAACCCCGTCCTTGAAAGGAAACCGTGTCCTATACCGCCCACGGTGCCGTCATTGATGTCACCACCGATGCCCTCACCGTCCACCGCTCCCAGCTTTCCGCTTCCCTTGGCGCCCCAGCTCGCGAGACTCTCTCCTTGGCTGATGCCACGGGCGTGGAGTGCACGGAACCGACGGCAACCGGGTTTGGGCAGGTCATAGTGCGCGGCACGAGCGATTCTGCGGGGACTGGTGAGGACACGGTTATCCGCTTTGCGCCGGGTCAAGATGCGGCGGCATTCGCCCGCGCGGTTGAGGCAGCGCTGCGCGGGGAAGCACCGGCTGCCAGCACCGGCGTGCAGGGGCTGGACTTCACCGCCGTCGATGTGGAAACCGCCAACGATAACTGGGGCTCGGTCTGCCAGATCGGTGCGGTCCGCTTCCGCGACGGCGAAGAAACCGAGTCCCGCACGTGGCTGTGTACTCCCCCTCCGGGACTCGAGCACTTCGACGAGGTCAACATCAGCATCCACGGCATCACGGCGGAGGACGTTGCTGATGCTTCACCCTTCGCTGATGCTGCTGCCGAGCTCTTCGAGTTCCTCGGCACGGACACGCTGGTGGCCCACAACGCGCAATTCGATTCCACGGCCCTGCGCAGTGGCCTCAAGAAGGCCGACGCGCCGGTGCCAGAAGTTCGCTTAGCGTGTTCCCTGGCACTGGCCCGCGATGCCTCCCGTGCGGGCGTCATCGACGTGGCGAACCATAAGCTTCCCACCGTCGCCTCCTGCCTCGGTGCCGAGGATTTCCGCCATCACGAGGCCACAGCCGATGCCCGCGCGGCGGGCGAGATTGTCAGTGCCCTGGCGCAGCGCTTTGGCTACTCGGGAAGCATCGAGGACTTATTCACCTCCCGTGATTTTGCACTGGGCACGTTGAGCGAGGAGTCCATCATCCCGGTCCTGCGCGCCAACACCGCTCCGCTCTCCGCGGCCGACTTGGGCGCCGGTACGGATTTCCGCGACAAGACGCGCATGGCAGGCACAGCCTCGGGCTCGAAGAAAAACAAAAAGAGCTCCGCCGCTAAGGAGCGCCGCGGTCCGGCCCCGTGGCAATCCGTATCTACTCCGGACACCATCCCGGATCCTAATCCTGATGCGGATCCGGAAGGCGCGCTATTTGGTCAGAATGTCACCCTCACCGGTGACTTCGAGCCTTTCGACAAGGGCCTTTTGTGGTCCAAGATTGCTGAACGCGGCGGCCAGGTGGGCAAGAACGTCACGAAGAAGACCACCATCCTGGTCGTGGGCCAGTGGGCTACCAAAACCTCTAAAGAAAAGCGCGCTGAGGAGCTGCAGGGCAAAGGCCAGGACATCGCAATCTGGCAGACGGACAAGCTGTTGGAGGAGCTGCAGCTTGATGAAGCTCCGCCGTTCTAACCTGCGTATCTGTTGAGCACGGAGGCGCAAAGCATCAAGGCTCTAGCGCGTGGTGGGTTTTCTCCGAACTAGTGGGAACCTGTGGGCATAAAGTGCAGTCCAATAAGGGCAAGGAACCTGCACTTGCCTACCTTTTGGAGTAAATCCACCATGACCATCGCGCTGCCCACCTCCCTCCGCATCGACCACCTGCTCCCCTCGCTCTGCCCGAGCGAAGAGCTCAACGGAGTCAAGCTCTGTGATGATGGCTTCGGTGATTCACCTGCTAGCCTCCAGCTATCGCGCACGCTATCGATGTCCTTGGTGCACGGCACGGGCGCTGAAGCCAAGCGCGTGAGCCAGCGCGCTGTGGACGATATGGGGTTGACCGTGCGCCAAGCGTGGGATACTGCCGCGCTGAATCTGCAACGCCGCGCACTGACGCAGCAGGGGCTGCGTTTCTTTACCCGGCCTGCTGAGCTCGGACTCAGTAGAGCGGAAAGCGGCCTCGAGGTGCGGGTGCATCGCTGCGCTGTCTCGTCGTGGTTGGCTCACCCGCAGGCCTTCGTTATCCTAAACAATCATCTGCAGCGGCTTAGCCAGGCTCGGAGCATTACCTACCTCGTGCCTGATGCACACACTCTCTACGCGCTGCTCAACGTTTCCCCGCCGCGCGCCACGGAACTGGCCTACCGCGCGGCCGAATTGCGCCCGCGCCATCGACCACCGCTGAGCTTGCAACCACTAGTATTGGCTAACGGCTTCCCACTGGAGGTATAGAAAACACCTCCAAACTTCCCCCGCCGTGGCCGAAAGGAGTCACGTTTCACGATGGCTGAATCATCCATGTCCCGCCTGAGCAACCAGTACCATTCCTGGGTACACGCGCACCCCACCGCGGCGCAGGATTTCCGCGATGCCATCGAGGACTTGCTTAACGACGCCGGCATTATCTTCGACCGCGTAGCAACCCGCGTCAAGCAGTGGCCTTCTCTCAAGGCCAAAGCGAAGAAGCGCCGCGACAACGGCGAGCTGATGTACCCGAAGCCATGGGAAGATATCCACGATGTTTTGGGCGTGCGAATCACCGTCTTCCACTCCACAGTTATCCCGGAAGCCCTGGAGGTTTTGGGAGAAACCTTTGCCGTGCTGCGCTCGGTGGATAAGGCGGCGGAAACACGGATTTCTGGTGGTTTTGGGTATGGCTCGCACCATTTGGTGCTGACGGTGTCCGAGGACAGCGCCGCCACGCTGGAGGAACTTGAAGCCTATGTTGGCTGGACCTTCGAGATTCAAATTCGCACGGTGCTACAACACGCCTGGGCAGAATTTGAGCACGATATCCGGTACAAGCAGGGCCCGAACCCGCCTTCCCCACAGGTGGATCGCCTCTTCACACTGGCTGCGGGCCTCATTGAGCTGGCGGACCAGCAATTCGATGAGATCGCCGCACTCAAAGCCCCCAGTTCTGAGGCAGGCGATGACGTAGAAATTACAGCTGAGACCCTCCCTGGCGTCCTCGCCATTATTCTGGGCAACCGCTTCCCGCGTTCACGCTCGGAGCATTATCGCTTCCTTGCCGAGTTGCTCGAAAACAACGGCATCACACGCTTGAGCCAGCTCAAGCAGCTGCTCGACGATGACGCCATCGCCCACGTGCACGACGCCATGCACTACCGCTTCCGCCCAGGCCAGGTCAGGCTTATCGACGACCTGCTGCTCAACAAATTCGGCCCCCAGCACATCGAGGCCACGGCCGAGGCCGGTGACCGCAAAGACCGCAAGCGCCGCTTGAACGCGCGCTTGAAGGCCTTAAAGAACTTCCGGAATAATTAGCGGAATCCACCGCGGAATTTCTCCATCTGCCGGCGTTCTTTCTTCGTCGGGCGGCCAGCACCGCGCGGTCGGACCGGAACGGAGGGCATAAACTCTTTCGGCGGTGGCGGCGGGGCATGGTCGATATAACAGGTGCGCGCAATCGGGGCGCCCACGCGCTTGGACACGGTGGCTAGCACCTCAAGGTCATGCTCGTGGTGGTTGCGCCACACGCGCACGCGGTCGCCGGGCACAACCTGCTGCGCGGGCTTGGTGGCGTTGCCATTGAGTTTGACGTGCCCGGCGCGCACGGCGGTGGCGGCCTCCGAGCGAGTCTTGAACATGCGCACGGACCAGACCCAAGCATCAATACGTACGGGCCGCCCGTCGGGCTGATTCACCATGAGCTTTTACAGGTTGTGGTTCTCGTTCACGATCTTCTGGATTTTGACCCAGTTGTACACGCCACCCACCACGGCGACGATGAGGCCAATGGCCATCCAGGTCCAGAAGCTGGTAAGTGCCCAGCCCAGGAGCACACCGCCGGCGACGCCGCCCACGACGCAGATGGCTCCGTTGCGTGCATGGGTACGCACGGCTTGCTTGCGTTGCTCAATGGGGTTGTTGGGGCGTCGCTGCATAGTCATGGGGCTCATTCTACATGGCCCGAATCCCGCGGCCTTAAAGCTCCACCCAGGCAGTTCCAGCTTCCTTTGGCTCTACCCCACCCTGGGTCAGCGCGGCGAGCGTCGCCGCGAGCTCCTCCTCGCCGCCGGGCTCAACGGACACGGTGAAGGTCACTGCCTGGCAGTAGTCGGTATCCACCATGTCCACACCGCGGTTGCGCAGCTCCGCCTCCAACCGGCCGGCCTCCGCGTGGGAAACCTCGACAGTATAGAGCTCGCGCAAGGCGCGCGTGACGTGCTCAACTTGCTCCATGGTCTCACTGACGGCACCGCCGTAGGCGTGAACGAGCCCGCCCGCGCCCAGCTTGATGCCGCCGAAGTAGCGCACCACGACCGCGCAAATATCGAGCAGTCCGGAGCCCTTCAAAACATCGAGCATTGGCTTGCCCGCCGTGCCGGAAGGCTCGCCGTCATCAGACGATCGCTCCACTGGATTCGAGCCATCGACGTGGTAAATGTACGCCGAGCAGTGGTGGCGGGCGTCGGGGAAGCGGTCGCGGGCGGCGTCGATAAGCGCGCGTGCTTCCTCTTCATTCGTGGCGCGGCCAATGAGGGTGATAAACCGCGAACGTTTGATCTCAATCTCGTGTTCAACGATGTCACCGGCGACGGGGCGCTGATAGCTCTCCAGCATTATGCGACGAGGAAGTCATACTCGGGGGTACCTGGCTTAAGTTGCTGGCAATTGAGCTTCGACTTCTCCATGCGCTCCAGCAGTCCGTCTATACCTGCGGCGCTACCCAATTCGATGCCCACCAGCGCAGCGCCGGTCTCACGGTTATTGCGCTTGAGGTACTCGAACAGCGTAATGTCATCTTCCGGGCCAAGAACATCCTGCAGGAAGTGGCGCAGCTGGCCGGGCTCCTGCGGGAAATTCACCAGGAAGTAGTGCTTGAGTCCACGGTGCACCAGGGAGCGCTCCATGATTTCGGCGTAGCGCAGCACGTCATTGTTGCCGCCGGAAATCACGCAGACCACCGTTGAACCCGGCTGCAGGTTGAGCGTGCGCAGGCCGGTCACGCTCAGCGCGCCGGCGGGCTCGGCGATAATGCCCTCGTTTTGGTACAACGCCAACTGCTCCGTGCAGACGGCGCCTTCGGAGACGGTGTCATGGTGCAGGCGGCCCTGGTTGGCTTCCAGAATCTGGAAGGGCAGCTCGCCGATGCGCTTGACGGCAGCACCATCGACGAAGGGATCAACGGTCTCCAGGGTCACGGGCTCACCAGCAGCGAACGCTGCGCTTAGCGACGCCGCCCCCGCCGGCTCAATGCCCACCACCGCCGTACGCGGGGCCATGTCGGCGAGGTAGGAGGTGATGCCGGAGATGAGGCCGCCACCGCCCACGGGGACCACCACGGTATCGAGGGATTTACCGATCGAAGACAGCTGGGAGACGATTTCGGCGGCCACAGTTCCTTGGCCGGTAACGGTATCGCGCGAATCGAAAGGCTCGATGAAGAAGGCGCCGCGCTCCGCTGCATCCGCGTGCGCAGCAGCTGCTGCCTCGTCGAAATTGGCGCCGGTGACAACGAGTTCCACGAGGTCGCCGCCGTGGACCAGGATGCGGTCGCGTTTTTGTTTCGGGGTCGGTTCCGGCACGTAGATCTTGCCGTGGATTCCCATGGTGCGGCAGGCATAAGCCACGCCCTGGGCGTGGTTGCCCGCCGACGCCGTAACGATACCTTGCGTCCGCTGCTCTTCGCTGAGGTTTGACATGCCATAGATGGCTCCGCGGATCTTGTAGGAGCGCACATCTTGTAGATCCTCGCGCTTTAAGTACACCTCATAGCCGGTTTCCTGGGACAGTCGCGGGCAGTATTGCAGCGGGGTCGGGGCAATCTCCGAGCTAATTCGCGATTGGGCCAGTTGGATATCAGAGGCGTGGATTGGCTCGAAGTCTTGCGGGGTGCTTGTCATGGTGGCTCATTTTAGCGCCCCACCATTCTTTCGTCGCGCATTACCTAGCATTCGACCGATTCACTGAACGTTTACCTAGATCTCGCTTGGCCGCAACGCTCTGTTCCCCAAAGGTGTCATGGGCGGCACGTACGGTGATGCGGAATCTTTTTCGTCTCGCTTCAAGGAGTCTTTCTCAATGTCTCGCTCTATCTCCCGCCGCTCTCTCGCGCTCTGCGTGGCGACCGCAACCAGCCTCAGCGTGGCCGTACCGGCCTCCTCGGCCGCGATTGTGAACAACGTCATCGAGCACTCGGCGGCAGACGCCAGCCTCAAGCTCACCCCGGTTGGCACCTATGAGTCCGGTGTATACGCGGAGTCGGCCGCGGAGATCGTGGCCTTCCACCCGAACTCCAAGCGCATCCTTACGGTCAATGCGCACGCTGGTCAAATCGATGTCCTCGACGCTTCCGATCCGGCCAAGCCCACCTTAATCGGCTCTATCTCTGCTGGTGAGGGCAAGGAAATCAACTCCGTAGTCGTGCGCCCCGATGGCCTAGCCGTGGCCGCCGTCCAGCAGGCGGACAAGACCGAGGACGGCGAAGCACTGTTCTTCAACGCCGCGGCCACGGACCTGGATACCGCCGAATTGGGCCGCGTGATGGTGGGCGCATTGCCGGATAACGTCCACCTCACCGCAGATGGTGGCTACGCGCTGGTGGCTAACGAAGGCGAGCCCTCCAATGAGCTCAACGCCGAGGGCACCGACTACGTCACGGACCCGGAAGGCTCCGTCTCCGTTATCAAGCTGCCGAAGGCTGTTGAGGCTCCAACCCAGGCGGATGCCCGCATCGCTGGATTCACGGCTTTCGACGGCCAGCCTCTGCCGGAGGGCGTACGAGTTTTCGGCCCCGCTGGCCATGACTCCAAGCCTTCTATTGACTTTGAGCCGGAGTACATCACCTCCCAGGATGGCAAGGCCTTCGTGACACTGCAGGAGGCCAACGCCATCGGTGTCATCGATATTGAATCTGCCACGGTGGAGAAGACCCTGCCTGCCCACATTGCGGATCACTCGCAGGTCCCGCTGGACCCCTCGAACAAGGATGATGCGGCCGAGCTCCGCACGATCCCGGTCAAGGGCCTGTCCATGCCAGATTCCATCGGTGCCTTCACCGCTGGTGGTCAGACCTACTTTGCCACCGCGAACGAGGGTGATGCCCGCGAGTGGGGTATCAAGGAAAAGGACGGCGGCTCCGGCGCCTACACCGATGAGGTGGAGCTCAAGGACGTGGTCGAGGATGGCCAGGTGTGCGAGGGCGCGCTGGGCGACGTCGACCTGGACAAGCTCGCCGACAAGAAGGAAGCCGGCAACCTGAAGTTGAGCAACGCCTCAGGCTGGAACGAAGAGAAGGGCTGCTTCGACGAGCTCTATGCCTACGGCTCCCGCTCCTTCAGCATCTACGACGCGGAGGGCAACGTTGTCTTCGACTCCGGCGCCGAGTTCGAAAAGATCACCGCCGAGCTCAACGAGCCGGGTATCTTCCACCACAACGCCGACAACGAAGAAGCAACGTTCGATGATCGCTCTGATAACAAGGGCCCAGAGCCAGAGGCCCTGACCATCGGCACCGTTGGGAAGCGTACATATGCCTTCATCGGCGCCGAGCGCGTTGGCGGCATCTTCGTCTACGACGTCACCGACCCCTCCAACGCTTCCTTCGTCACCTATGTCAACAACCGCGACTTCTCCACTGATGAGTTCGCTGCTGCCGGCGACTTGGGTCCGGAGGGCTTTGCCTTCGTCGACAAGGCAGACTCCCCCAACGGCGAGCACCTGCTCATCGTGGGCAACGAGGTCTCCGGA
Organism: Corynebacterium sp. HMSC074C01; assembly: GCF_001814605.1. Taxonomy (NCBI): domain Bacteria; kingdom Bacillati; phylum Actinomycetota; class Actinomycetes; order Mycobacteriales; family Corynebacteriaceae; genus Corynebacterium; species Corynebacterium sp. HMSC074C01. The sequence continues at coordinate 41,798 of NZ_KV817254.1, forward strand.
ACCACCACCGTCTACAATGTTGAGGACCTGCTCAATGCCGACGAGGACGACGAGGATACTGCTGGCGACTACGACGACGAAGACAAGAGCAGTCAGAGCTCCCACTCCTCCACCGCGATCATCGCCCTCGGTTCTATCATCGGAGTCATCGCCGCTGTGGCTGCCGCGGTAGGCCTGCTGAATGCCCCGGGTGTCCGCGAAACAGTTCTCAGCCTTGCCCCGGCACCGCTGCGCGAGCAACTAGAGAAGTTCCTATAAAACCTTTGTCGTTAAGGGGAGGGCTGCTACATTTAGATGGGCTTGTAACGAGCCGGACCTTTTATGCAGCTCTCATAACCGCCTTACTAAGGAGAACATCTCATCATGCGTCTTTCCGCCTCCCTCGTCGCTGTATGCGCCACGACCATGGCCTTAGCTACTCCGCTTGCGGCAGCTAACGACTCAACTGCAGACTCCAACGGTAGCTCGCTGTCCGTAGGTAACCTCGATGTCTCGCACTCCTCCCAAGCAAAAGAGGACACCACGCCAGAAAAAGGCACATCTCCAGAGACGGACCCCGAAAAAGCAAAGAAAGCTGCGGAAAATGCTGCTTGGGAAAAGATGCCAGAGTGGTTGCAGTCCGCCCGCCCGAGTGACACAACCAAGGAAGTCGTCGCCTGGCTGACCACAATTTTTGGTTTGGTAGCCGCTGGGGTCAACGCGTTGGTCCTTGTCGCTAAGGCTAACCCTTCTATCCTTGACGGCCCACGAGATTTCCTCAAAAGCCACGGTATCACCGTGAACTAGCACTTTTCACTGCACGAAAAAGGCGGCTGCGACATTGCGTCACAGCCGCCTTTTTATTGGATGGAATCAATCGCAGCCAAGCTGGATAGACTTAAAACAGCTCCTCGGTGGCAATCTGGGCACCTTCCACGAGGGACTCCAGCTTGGCCCACGCGATCTGGCGGTGCAAACGGCCGCCGAGGCCGCAGTCCGTCGATGCAATCACGTTTTCCGGGCCCACCAATTCAGCAAACTGGATGATGCGGTCCGCCACCAAGCGCGGATGCTCCACAGCATTCGTGGAGTGCGAAACCACACCCGGGTAGATCACAGTGCCCTCCGGCAGCTTGTGGTCCTTCCACACGCGCCACTCGTGCGCATGACGCGGCGAGGCCCCCTCGAAGGAGAAGCCACCAACCTTGGCCTGCAGGATCTCTTCAATGATGTCCTCGAAAGGAATATCCGTCACGTGCGGGCCATGCCAGGAGCCCCAGCAGATGTGCAGGCGGGTCTGCTCACGCGGGATGTCCTTGATGGACTCGTTGAGAATCTCAATACGCTCGCGCAGGAAGGCCTGGAAATCCTCGACCGTCGGCTCCGGGACCACCGAGTCCCAAGCTTCGGCCAGATCCGGAGCATCGAACTGGACGGTCAGACCGGCATCGGTGATGGCCTTGTACTCCACCTTGAGCGCCTCACCGCAAGCACGAACAAGGTCGGTTTCATCCTCGTAGTACTTATTAGGCAGACGTGCCGCAGCACCCGGGGACAGGGCGGCGACGAAGCCTTCGGTACCTTCGGGAAGGGCGTCGGCAAGCAGTTTCACGTCCGCCTCGATCTGCTCCTGGCCGATGTAGGTAACCGGGCCGGTGAACTCCGGGTTGGCTACCTTCTTGCGGCCGGTAAAGATACCCGAATCCGGATCGTTATAGGCCTCGGCGAACAGGGCGCGGTCGCGGCGGTCCTTCATCGAGGAAAGGCGAATCTTGCCTGGCTCGGAACGAATCTTGTCACCGATTTCCCAGCGGTCCTTGTCCGTCATGGTCAGACCACCCAGGCGGGTAAAGGAGTAGTTCCACCACGCGCCGTAGTCCACGGCGCCGGAGGTGATGTGGCCGTATTCGCCCTCGTTGATGATGTCGATGCCGAGATCGACTTGGCGCTTGACGACGTCTGCGACCGAGCGTTCCAGAATCTCGTGGAACTTCTCATCGGAGATGGTGCCTGCGGAGCGCTCGAGGTTAGCTTCCAGCAGCTCCTTCGTGCGCGGCAGCGAGCCAACGTGGGTGGTGCGGATCTTATTGACCATGAGGAAACGGTCTCCCTTTCAACTAGACTGTGCTGTCTAGCGTAACCCACGGGCGAGGCGCAGCCCGCTTCATTCTGTACTTTTATTCAGCACCCGAACGAAGCATGCTGTCTCAGCCCAGGATGCCGGCGCCCATCGTCGCCTTGAGATCACCCATGAGGTTGCTGGAGCGCTCCACACGCAAGTGCTCGCCAAGGACCATCATGGTGGACTCTTCGCCGTCGACAAGCGTTAGGTACACGTCCGACTCGCCCTTGTTGTTGACCAGGACCTGCTTCAGCCGTGCGATGTTGTCCATCGTGCACTGATCCGTGCGCATAGTCAGCCGCAGTGGCAGGCCAGCACCGTTGCCAGGGCCCAAGTCAGGAACGCGAATATCGGAGCAGAACAGGGACATGCGCTCATCGCGGATCTTCACCTGGACCTTGGCCAGGATGATGTTGTCTTCTGCAATCTGCGGGGCCACCAGGGAGTAGACCTGATTGAACACGAGGATATCTACCTGCGCGCCGTTGTGGTCCTCGATGCTCACAATGGCCCAGGGCGAACCATCGCGCTTGGAAAAGCGCCTGTCAACACCCGAAATGATGCCGCCAATCACCAACTCTTGGCCGTTGCCCACCTCACCGTTGAGGATCTTCGTAATCGGTGTATCGGTCTGCGCGTTCAGGGCTTCCTCAAAACCATCGAGCGGGTGGCCGGACACATACAGGCCCAGCATCTCCCTTTCCAAAGCCAGCTCGTGCTTGCGGTCCCAGTTCTCGTCTGGGATATCGATGGCGAAGGCGGAGACAGAGTCACCTTGTTCATCGCCACCGCCGAAGCCAGCGAAGAGATCGAATTGGCCCTTGTCGGCCGCCTTCTTAGTCGTCTGGACCGAATCGACGGCGTCTTCATGGATGAGCATGAGGCCCTTGCGCGGATGCTCCATGGAATCGAAGGCACCGGCCTTGATGAGGGATTCGGTGACGCGCTTCGAACAGGCCGCCAGCTCAATCTTGTCCAGGTAGTCGGAGAAGGATGTGAAAGCACCTTTCTCGCGGCGGGTCTTCACGATGGAATCCACCACTTCCCCACCAACGTTGCGGATAGCGCCCATGCCGAAACGAATATCCTCGCCCACGGCCTGGAAGGTCTCCACCGACTCGTTGACATCTGGGGAGAGCACGCGGATGCCCAGATGGCGGCAGTCAGCCAGGTAGATGGCGGACTTGTCCTTCTTGTCACCCACCGAGGTCAGCAGCGCGGCCATGTATTCCGGCGCATAGTAGGCCTTGAGGTAGGCCGTCCAGAAGGACACCAAACCATAACCGGCGGCGTGGGACTTGTTGAACGCGTAGGAGGCGAAGGGCTCAATGGTGCCCCACAGAGCGTCCATCGCTTCCTTGGAGTAGCCGTTATCCTTCATGCCGCCCCAGAACTTGTCATATTGCTGGGCCAGCACTTCCGGCTTCTTCTTACCCATGGCCTTGCGGAAGCCGTCTGCCTCGCCGGCGGTGTAGTTCGCCACCTTCTGCGAGATACGCATGATCTGCTCCTGGTACACAATGAGGCCATAGGTCTCATCCAGGATTTCCTTGAGCGGCTCCTCCAGCTCGGGGTGAATTGGGGTAATTTCCTTGCGGCCGTTCTTGCGGTCGGCATAATCCCAGTGCGCGTTCACACCCATCGGGCCCGGGCGGTAGAGCGCCAGCGACGCCACGATGTCCTTAAAGCCCGTTGGCTTCATGCGCTTGAGCAGCTCCTGCATGCCGCCCGAGTCGAGCTGGAACACGCCCAGCGTATCGCCGCGCGAGAGCAGGTCATAAACCTTCGAGGCATTCGGGTCGTCGGCATGGAGGTCTTCTAAGTGGACTTCCTCGCCGCGGTTCTTCTTGATGTTTTCCAGGCAGTCACCAATCACGGTGAGGTTGCGCAGGCCCAAAAAGTCCATCTTCAGCAGGCCGATGGCCTCACAGGCCGGGTAGTCCCAGCCGGTGATGTAGGCGCCGTCGGCTGGGCGCTTCCACATCGGGATGTGGTCCATGAGCCGGACCGAGGCCATAATCACCGCGCAGGCATGCACGCCGGCCTGACGGACCACGCCCTCGAGGCCGCGGGCGGTCTCGTAGATCTTCTTGACGTCCGGGTCAGTCTCAATCATCTGCCGGACCTCGGTCGCCTCCGAGTAGCGCTCGTGCTCCGGGTCCATGATGCCGGCGAGCGGGATGTCCTTGGCCATGATGGCGGGCGGGAGGGCGCCGTTGATGCGGTCCGCCATCTGGAAGCCCGGCTGGCCAAAGTGCACCTTGGCGGAGTCCTTAATGGCCTGCTTGGTCTTCACGGTGCCGAAGGTGATCACCTGGGCAACCTTGTCCTCGCCCCAGCGTTCGGCGGCATAGGTAATCATTTCACCACGGCGGCGGTCATCGAAGTCGATATCGATATCCGGTGCAGAGGGGCGCTCTGGGTTCAGGAATCGCTCGAAGAGCAGACCGTGCTCGATGGGGTCAATGTTGGTAATCGTCAGCGCGTAGGCCACGAGTGCACCGGCCGCCGAACCACGGCCCGGACCAACACGAATGCCAATGGAGCGCGCGTGCTTGATGAGCTCGGCCACGATGAGGAAGTAGGAAGGGTAGCCCTTCATATCGATGACGCTGATCTCGTATTCAGCACGGTCGATGTATTCCTGCGGCACATCCCCACCGTTGAAGCGATCCTTCAGTCCCTCCATAACCTCGTGGGTCAGCCAGGAGGTTGGGGTGTAGCCCTCGGGGACGTCGGCAATCGGCATGCGGTCGTGGGTGTGCTCCTCCCAAATCGCGCCGTAGTCCTGCACGCGCTCCGCAATCCACAGGGTGTTATCGCAAGCCTCCGGCACCATATGATCCCACAGCTCACGCATCTGCGCGGCGGACTTGATGTAGTAGCCGGTGCCGTCGAACTTGAAGCGGTCCGGATCCATGAAGGTCTTACCGGTCTGCACGCAGAGCATGGCCTCGTGGGAGGGGGCCTGGGATTCCAGCACGTAGTGGCAATCATTGGTCACCAACGGCGGCAGGTCCAGCTTGCGGCCGATCTCCAGCAGGCCATCGCGCGTGCGCTTCTCGATGTCCAGCCCATGGTCCATGAGCTCCAAGAAGAAGTTGTCCTTGCCGTAGATGTCCTGCCACATCGCGGCAGCCTCCAGCGCCTCATTGAACTGGCCCAAGCGCAGGCGGGTCTGCACGTCGCCGGAAGGGCAACCGGTGGTCGCGATGATGCCCTCGGCGTGCTCGGCAATCAGCTCGGCGTCCATGCGCGGCCACTTACCCAACTGGCCCTCATAGGACGCCAAGGAGGAAAGCTTGAACAGGTTGCGCAGGCCGGTCTCATTTTCCGCCAGCATGGTCTGGTGCAGATAGGCACCGGAGGCGGAGACATCATCGCGCTTCTGGTCCGGGGTGCCCCACAGCACGCGCTTCTTGTTGAAGCGCGACTCAGGCGCCAGGTAGGCCTCGATGCCGATGATGGGTTTCACCCCGGCGCTTGTCATCCTTTGGTAGAAGGCATTGGAACCGTACATGTTGCCGTGGTCGGTCATGCCCACCGCCGGCATGCCTTGGCGGAGCACCTCATCAGCCAACATATCCACCTTGGCCATGCCGTCCAGCATGGAGAATTCGGTGTGGTTGTGCAGGTGGACGAAGGAGGAGTTTTTGGCCATGCGGCTCATCTTAGCGGGGACGTCAAACTTCGCCCGTAGCTCCTCGCTGAGGTACATTTTCTTAAATGTTCTACACCATTGCTGCCTATCTCATGTGGGGCTTCTTCCCGGCGTTTTTCCCGCTGCTGCGCCCCGCCAGCCCTTTCGAGATCTTGGCCCACCGCATCGTGTGGACCGCGGTTCTTGTCACCGCAATGCTCCTGGTGACCGGCGGCTGGCGCGAGTTACGAGCGTTCAGCTTGCGCACCTGGGGGTGGATGCTCGCCTGCGGCGTGGCCATCACCATCAACTGGGGTACCTACGTCATCGCCATCAACAGCGACCACGTGGCCGATGCCGCACTTGGTTATTTCATCAACCCGCTTGTCTCCGTGGCCCTAGGAATCATCTTCCTCAAGGAAAAGCTGACGAAGGCGCAGGTGGCGTCGGTCAGCATCGCCTTCATCGCGGTGTTGTGGCTGACCTTCATGACCGGCCAGGCCCCCTATTATTCGCTGGCCTTGGCATTCAGCTTCGGAATCTATGGCTTGCTCAAGAAACGCATCACGGTCTCGTCGATGGGCTCCGTGGCCGCGGAAACCTTGGTCATGCTCCCCTTCGCGCTGATCTACCTGGGCTACCTGCAGGCACAGGGCGAATCCACCTTCACTACCGAAGGGCCCGGGCACATCGCACTGCTGATTACCTCCGGCCTCGTCACCGCCCTCCCGCTGCTGTGTTTCGCCCAGGGCGCTAAGCACCTGCGCCTGTCTACCCTCGGCATGCTGCAGTACATGACCCCCATCATGCAGATGCTGTGGGCATTGTTCGTCACCCAAGAGCACATGTCCACCGAGCGGTGGATCGGCTTTGCCATCATCTGGGTAGCGGTCATCATCTACCTGGCGGACTTGGTGCGCATGGGCCGCGCTTCTCGACGCCGCGCCCGCCTCCACCCCGCCGACGCATCACCCACTGCTTAAGGACTAGCGGCGCTTCAGCTCTTCGCGCGCCTCCCGAGCCTGAGCGCGCCGGGCAGATTCCTCGCGCGCGTTGAGCGCCCACCGCGGCATGAGGATGGCCATGGCGATGCAATAGATGGCCACCACGATGAGAATGCCGAAGGTGAGCTTGTCCGCTCCCCAGATCCCTTGCGCGATGGCGGCCCCGGAGGCGATGAACGCGCCCGCCCACATCAACAGATACGCAAAGCGGTAGTTCGGCGGCCACTCGGAGGTGTTGGGAAACAGGCGCATGTCTTCTCCTTGGCTGTTTTAGCGGTAGCTGTTCTAACGGTTCTCATTCTGTCCAACATTGGCGGACGGGCGCACACCGAAGGAGCCCCATGCGGCATCCTCGGGAGCGACCTCCACGGTATCGACCCGCGGGTCGGTGGCGAGAGCGCGCAACTGACTCCCCCCGGAATACACCACGACTGCGTCGACCTCTGCTGGTGCCTCCTCCCCTATGTCACGGGCATGGTCGGCCACGCGGGACAGGACGGTATCGATGACGTCGGCGCGCGTGGCGCCAGCGACAGGTTCGGGAACTGCGATGGGGGCGGCCAATCCGATCACGATGGCGTCCATGCGCTCGGCGGGCTGCAGGGCGTCGCTCACGTCCTGGGGACTCAGCGGCTCCCGAAAGCCCACCAAGGCATAGGCCGGCTTATCTGCCTGCGCTAGTGAGGCCTCCGCGCGCTCGCGGTATTCAGCGGCGGTCTCGGTGCCATCCGGCCCCAATTGGTCTCCTTGCATCGCCGTGCGGGGTTGGGTGCCAAGGAGACCGAAAGCGAGAACTACCATTAGCGCCAGCGCGGCCAACAGCACCAGTGCCGCGGCCCGGCGGCGCCGGTAGATGCGCTGGCGGGTGCTCCGCTGCGGGCTCATCCGCGCAAAACCTCCACGGCGTGCTTCAGGTCCTCGGGATAAGGTGCAGGGCATTCAAACCACTTGCCAGTACCCGGGTGGGTAAATCCGAGCTCGACCGCGTGCAGCCACTGACGGTTAAGCCCCACGCGTTTGGCCAGGTTCGGGTCACATCCATACATCGGATCACCCACACAGGGATGCCCGGTGGCGGACATATGGACGCGGATCTGGTGGGTGCGGCCGGTCTCCAAATGAACCTCGAGGAGGCTGGCCTCGCGGAAGGCCTCCAGCAGCTTGTAATGTGTCACTGCTGGTTTGCCGTCATCGACGACCCCAAATTTCCAGCCCGCCGAAGGATGGCGGCCAATGGGTGCATCGATGGTTCCCACGATGGGATCCGGCAGGCCCTGGACCACGGCGTGATAGGTCTTCTGCACGGTGCGCTCACGGAAGGCGTTCTTGAGTTGGGAGTAGGCACGCTCGCTGGCGGCCACCACCATGACGCCGGAGGTTCCTACGTCGAGGCGGTGGACAATGCCCTTGCGTTCGGTAGGTCCGGCGTCGGCAAGCGCATAGCCCGCCGCCCTCAGCCCGCCAATGACGGTAGGGCCATCCCAACCCAACGTCGGGTGCGCGGCCACGCCCACTGGCTTGCACACACAGATGACGTCTTCGTCCGCGTAGAGGACATCCATGCCCTCCACCAGCTCCTCCTTGGGGATTAGTGGTTCCTCAGGCGCCGGCATCATGACGTCGATCCAGCCACCGGCATTTAAGCGTTCGGATTTACCCACTGCCACGCCGTCGATCTCCACATCCCCCGCAGCGCACAACTGGGCCACTCGGGCGCGGGAAATACCCAGGAGCTTGGCCAAGGCAGCGTCCACGCGCATGCCATCGAGGCCCTCGGGTACCGGCAATCTACGGCTTTCGCGCATTACACTCCCCTGCTTCCTGTTCTTCCGACTTCTCGTTCATCTCTGACCAGAACATCGCGATGATGAAAACCACGACACCACAGGTGATTGCCGCGTCCGCGATATTGAACACGGCGAAGCTGCCGACGGAGATATAGTCCACGACGTGGCCGAACCAAAACCCCGGTTCGCGCACGAGGCGGTCGATGAAGTTGCCTAGGGCGCCGCCGGCGATCATTGCCAGCCCGACGGCCTGCCACTTGTCGTGGATACGCGGAGCGGCGATGGCAACTCCAACAACGAAAACCAGCTGGATGGTAGTGAACAACCACGTCGCGCCCTCCCCTCCCATGGAGAAGGCCGCACCAGGGTTAAACAAAAGGTAGAAGCGGAACCAGTCACCGAACACAGGTAGGGCTTCACCTTCGGTGAGAATGGACAGCATCAGCGCCTTCACGGCTTGGTCGACGGCGGCCACACCGAGCACCACCGCAACCATCACTCCGATATAACTCCTTGCTTTCACCCGTTCCATTCTAAACAGGCTCATCCGGTAATTTGGAATGCGTGTTTCGTGTGAGAGCTCTAGCAGTCCTGTCCGCCACCGTCCTGGGAGTAAGCGGCGCGCTCGCCGGCTGTTCCTATTCCCAGCCGGCCAAGCCAGTCGAAGAACCGGTCGGCTTGGCCCTCGATGCCCCGCGCGTCACCCTCTTGGAGCCCGGTGAGGGCGCCAGCCGCGTTCTGGCTTATCAGGATCTCGATGCTTCCCAGGAGCTGACCTACAAGGTCGCCACGGGCTTCGACCAGCAGCTGCGCAAGGATGGCAGCGCTGCCCCATCGCCGGCGGCCGAGGATAAGGTCACTCTTCCGCTGCAAGCTTCGGTGGAAGCTGCCACCGAGAACGTCGAAGGCCAACTTCCAGCCAGCCGCAACGCCTTCATCACCGTGGGCAAACCTGAGGCTGATGGCACGGACGTCACATCCGCTGAAGGCTTCCAATTTGGGTGGCGTGGTACAGATACCGGACAGATGAATTCTCTGCGTTTGGCGGCCCCGCAGGCAGCGACCGACCAGGCCCGCAGCACAGTCGAGCGCGCTATCACCAGCCTGACCTCCCTGCCCATCGTCTTCCCTGATGAGGAAATCGGCCCTGGTGCCCGGTGGATGGTGGAATCGCGCGTCACCGGTGAATCCACGCTGCTGCAAACCACGACCTATACCTTGGACAAGCTGGACGGGGATATCGCCACCCTCAGCGTCAAGGTGGAGCAGCGGCCTTCCCTGGGCGCGCTGTCCTTTGACGGCGCCGATGCCCCTGAAGAACTGCAGGGCAAAGAACTCAAGGTCTTGGACCACACATCCACCTCGGAGGGCTCGGTCACGGTTGATCTGACCAAGCCGCTTCCCACCGCCGGCGATGTCTCCGTAACCACCGCCATTTCTTATGGTGCGGAAGGCTCCGATCTCCGCGTGGTGCAGACCAGCGCCACCGAAATGGAGTTCACAACCGACTAGCCACCGCGCTCGGCGCCTATGCCACCGCACGCGGAAGCCGCGTCACGGTTTCCCGACAACACAGCGCCCACCACCTGACTGGCAGAAAAGCCAGTGGGCGGTGGGCGCTTAGGTTTCTCGGCCGAACTTACTGAGCCGGGGCCTCAGCGGGAGCCTCAGCGCCCTCTGCAGGCGCGTCGGCAGGGGCCTCCTCAGCAGGCGCTTCCTGGCCTTCATCGGGGGCGTCGGCAGGCGCCGCTGCGTCTTCCGGCACGGAATCGGCGCACATCTCCGGAACCTCTTCCGGCGGGACAATGTTGGTGACCAAAACACAAGCCCAGGTCTTAGACAGCTTCCATGTACCACCCTCGTTGATGAACTCCACCTGGTCGGCGGTCTGCTGCTGGCCATCCGGGGTATTGATGTGGACGGTCGCCAGCGCGGAATCCGGCACGAGGCCCGGGATGACCGGGGCCACAACCTCGAAGGTGGCACCGGATTCGGCCTGGGACTGCGACATGACGTCGAAAAGCTCCGGCGCCGTCTCACTGCCCTGGACCAGCTGCACCTTCTCTTCCTGGGGAAGGTTCGGGTCCGCGGCCTTGGCCAGAATCTCGTTGAGCTGCTCCACAGTGGGCATCTCGGTGGAGACCACCTGCGAAGCGGAAGTTTCGCCCGAAGGCTTAGCAGCGGAGCTGTTCTCGCTCGCTGCATCCTCGGAGGATGAGCACGCAGACAGGGCAGTCGCGGCGCCCAGTGCCAGGACGGCGGCGCTCAGCTTGAAGGATTTCACAAATACTCCTCACGTAGGGGATCGTGGTTTATCCCTTTTACTTTAGCGTCCACGAACGCCACCCTGGGTTTCCCGCGCAGGTGCGTGGCTGTAGTAGCCTGCTGGCATGACGTTTGCCCTCATCGCCACCGGCGGCACCATCGCTTGTACGACGGTCCGTGACGGTTCCCTAGTTCCCACCGTCAGCGGTCAGCAGCTGGCCGCCTCTCTGGGCACTGACGCCGGCGCGCACGACATCGAAGTAGTGGAGTTCCGCGCACTAGATTCCAGCTCAATTACGCTGGCCGACCTCGATGAGCTCCTGTTGTGCGTTCGCGAACAGCTCGCCCGCCCGGACATTGACGGTGTGCTCATCACGCATGGCACGGATTCCTTGGAGGAGACCGCGCTGGCCTTGTCCCTTTTTGACGTGGGCGATGGCCCTATCGTGCTCACCGGCGCACAGCGCGCCTTCGACCACCCGTCCGGCGAAGGCCCACGCAACCTGCGCGAGGCCTACGAGCTTCTGCGCTCCGGCAAGCCGGGCGTGTGGGTGCAGTTCGGCGGCAAGACCATTCCTGGTCGCGGCGTGCGCAAGTGGCACACTTCGCAGCTCAACGGCTTCGAGGAACTGCCGGTGGGAGACTCCGCCGTACCTCTCCTCCCCTTAGCGCCGATGGCCGGACATCCGGTTGAGATCATCGCAGCCTACCCGGGTGCCGGTGCCACGCTTGTCGACGCCTCCCTCCCCCACACCCGCGGCCTCATCATCGAGGCCATGGGCTCCGGAAACATGGGCGCGGAAATGGGTGCCGGGGTGGCCCGCGCGCTGCAGGCGGGCATTCCCGTGGTGATCAGCACCCGAACCCCCTACGGGAATACCAAGCTGGCCTATGGCGGCGCTGGCGGTGGCGCCACCTTGGGAGAGATGGGCGCGGTGGCCGCCGGCGGATTCCGCGCCGGGCAAGCCCGCATTATGCTCGCCGCGGCACTCGCTACCGGCACGCCGGTGGCAGAGATGTTTAGCACTGCCCCCTCCGCCACGGCTTATACTGCGGGCTAGTTGTCCTCGCGTGGCGGGACCTCCACCGCCTCCTCAGGGTCGGCGTCTTCGTCCGGCGGAATGTCTTCCCAGGCCAAGGAGTTCAGCGGATCGGCCGGACGGAGGTTTTCATCCTCAGCCGCAAAAGAGCGCACAAACCCCGGGCCCGTAGCGCGGGTTTCAAAGCGGACGCTGACCACCCCGTGGCCCGCGCCCTGAATCCAGCCGTGGCCGAAATCGGGGTGATAAACGTCCTGAGTAGCGCGCCACCTGCGGCTCGACGATTCCTCGGCATCCGCCGTGGAGGAGACTTTGACCGGGGCGGACGTGCTGCCCGGCAGATAATCACTAACCCCGGTTTCATAGTCCGTGTCCGGGGCTTTGCGTACGATCTCACGGTCTAGTTCCGGGAAGAGCACGTCTTGGCGGGCCTCCTCCAACCCTGAATAGCTCACGCCCACCAGCCTGATGGGACCGAGTTCTTCTGGGTAGCGAGCCAAGCTCAGTGCTTTGGCTTCGAGCACCTTCAGATCATCGGTGGCATAGGGCAAGGTGGCTGAGCGTGACTCAATGTGAAAGTCCGCCATCCGCAGCTTCACCGTCACTGTGCGCGCGCCGCGCCCATCCTTGAGCAAACGGGAATGAGCGCCATGCGCCGCGCGGATTAGCGCCGCATCCACCTCCGCTGCCGTGCGCAAGTCGGTGGGATAGGTGAACTCGGTGGAGATTTGTTTGGCAATCGCACGCGGGGCAACGGGGCGCTCATCAATTCCTTGGGCAAGTTCCCACAACTGCACACCCACCACGTTGCCGAGTGAGATTTCGACTTCCTTGCGGCTCATCGCCGCTAGTTGGCCGATGGTCTCCACACCAATCGCGGCGAGCTTCTGCTGGGTGACCGGCCCCGCACCCCAGAGCTTGCCCACCGGCAGCGGGTGAATCAGCTCGTCGAAACGCTCGTGCGGGACAACGAAAGTGCCGTCCGGTTTCGCCTCTCCGGACGCAATCTTCGCGCTCTGCTTTCCCGCACCTGCACCGATAGAGCTGGGTAGGCCCGTCTCCGCTCTAATCACTCGGCGCAAGTTCTCCGACCAGTCGCGTACCTCCGCGGGCGTGGCTCCGAAGAGTGCTGCCGGTTCCATGAAGGCCTCATCGATGGAAAGCTGCTCGATGACCCCAGCGTGCTCCGCAATGATCCCAAATACCCGGCGCGAGGCCGCCGAATAGACTGCTCGGCGCGGTTGCACCACCACGGCTTGATACCCCACGAGCTGCTGCGCACGAAACATGGGCATGGCGGAATGCGCGCCATAAGCGCGCGCCTCATAGGACGCACCTGCAACGACTCCGCGGCCGGATGTCCCTCCTACCAGCACCGGCCGGCCGCGGAGGGTGGGGCGGGTGAGCTGCTCCACCGACGCAAAAAATGCATCCATGTCGATGTGAAGAACCCAGCGCTGCATAGCTACAAGTCTAAAACATATATTCGCATCAACAAGGAAGCCCTAGGCAGGCAAAGAGAACTAGCTCTCATGCACGGCAGGAGTGATCTATGCCCCACGATTGGCGCGTGACGCTAGACACCAAGCCCCGCATGCATGCATCATGTATGCATGCAAAAAGACAAGGTACCTGCCGCAGAAAGGGCCTATGAGCACCTCAAGCGCCGCATCATCGATGACGAGGTCGATGACTCGGACATGCTCTCCGAAGCCGCCCTTGCCGCCGAGCTAGGGATGAGCCGAACCCCGGTGCGCGAGGCTTTCCTCCGCTTGGAGGTGGAAGGCTTTTTAAAGCTCTACCCCAAACGCGGCGCGTTGGTCGTGCCCATCAGCCCCCGCGAAATCCGAGAGGTCTACGAGGCCCGCCTCCTCGTGGATGAAAACTCTGCCCGACACATCTGTGAGCTATCCACCGAGGAACGTGAACTCATTGCCGATGTCCTCGATGCCACCATCGATGAGCAAAGGGCAGCCCTCAACAATTCTGATTTGGGCACCTACACCCAACTAGACGCAAAGTTTCACCAGACCATCATGGACAACGGCGGCAACCGCCTGCTGGCGCACCTCGGCCACACGCTGCGCGAGCGCCAACAGCGATTTACCGCCACGGCCATTGGCCGCAGCGTTGAAAAGGCACGCGCCTTCGTAGCTCAACACGCCGTGCTTGCCGACGCCCTTCGCACCGGCGACATCGACTCCTACCTCACCGAACTCCACTCCCACCTCAACTCCTCAAGGAAGCAACTGTGACTGTCTCCGCGCATTCAAACCCGCTTGTCGAGGCGCCCGCTACCCAATCCGACGCCCGTACAGAAGCCAACACCATTGCTGAAAGCTCTGAAGGCACTGAAAGCTCAGTCTCCGCAGGCTCACCCATCCACTCCCCCGAAACTTCACTGTCAACGCGCGCGTGGTTCCCCGTCGCCGGTTCCATGATCGCCGTGGCGTGGGGCGGAAACGAGTTCACCCCGCTGCTAGTGATGTACCGCGAGACCTCGAATTTTTCCCAGGTTACGGTCAATGGGCTCTTGGCCGCATATGTCGTAGGTATTATCCCCGCCCTGTTGATTGGCGGCCCACTGTCTGATCTGCTTGGCCGCCGCCCCCTGCTGCTTCCCGCAGCACCGCTGTCATTGGCGGGCTCTTTCTTGCTATCCATCGCTCCTAACGAGCCACTCATCATTGCGTTGGGGCGTGTCCTGTGCGGCATGGCCTTGGGATTAGTCATGGCCGTGGGCTCAACCTGGATTACGGAGCTCATCACGCGTGCTGGCGGAGACCCGGCGGCAGGCGCTCGCAAGGCTTCCTTGTGCTTGACTGCAGGCTTCCTCGTCGGCGCAGGTATCGCTTCGGTACTCGCCCAGTGGGGTCCGTGGCCAACGCACACGGCTTATATCCTCCACATGCTGCTCACATTGCTGACCGCCGTGTGGATCCTGCATACCCCGGAGACCCGCCAGCCCACCCGGGGCGATGTCAAGACCACAGTCTTGGAACTTCGGGTGCGCGACATGCTGGAAATGCTGCATATCCCGGCCGTTGCTCACAAGCGTTTCCTGCGCGTCGTCGTCCCCGTGGCCCCGTGGGTATTCGGTTGCGCCGGAGCTGCCTATGCACTCCTGCCACAGCTCTTGTCCGATTCAGCAGGTGATGCCCCGATTGCTTTCTCCGGCCTGATGACTGTCATCACGCTGGGCTGCGGTGTCGCCGTCCAGATGGTGGGCCGACTCGTGGATACCCATCAGTCTGCGCGTGCTTCGGCACTGGCCATGTTCGTCATCACCGTCGGCGCCATCCTCGGGGCCTTCGCCGCCCACTCGCTCTCCCTGCCGCTCGGCATCGCCGCCGCCGCGACGATGGGTGCGGGATACGGCCTAGCTCTCGTCGCCGGTTTGTCTGAGGTCCAGCGCATCGCGGGCGAGCGCGAGCTCGCCGGCCTGACCGCCGTGTACTACTCCATTTCCTACACCGGCTTTTTCATCCCCATGGCCTTCAGCGCACTCGCGCCCTACATCGGTTTCACCGCGTTGTTCAGCATCGGTAGCTTCTTGGCACTGGTCTGCCTCATCAACGTCATCCTTGCCTGGCGCGCGCACCTGCCCGGCACCCGCCGCTAGCACCGCCCCACCAGTCGCGGCGCCCACCCCTGGGCCGCCCTGCGCTACCTGTGCACAGACACTAAAAGCTCCGCCTCCCACGTCCGGGAAGCGGAGCTTTTCTCTGTCCGCGATTAAGCAGTTGCGGTCTTAGGCCTTGGCCACCGTGGCGGTTACGCCCTTCAGAACGTCGTGGACGTTCTGGCCAGCACTAGCCTCGAGGGCCTCAGTCGTCACAGTGAAGTCGACAGCGAGCACCTCTGCCGCGATGTGCTCGCGGTGGCGGTTGGCCCACTCTTCCTTCTCCGCCGGGACAGACAGGACCACGGTGATGCGGTCGGTGACCACGAAGTCCTCGGCCTTGCGGGCATCCTGCAGGCCGCGGATGACATCCGCCGCCCAGCCCTCAGCCTCGAGCTCTTCGGTGACGTTGGTATCCAGAACCACTAGGCCATCCACGCCGTCCACGCGCGCCGTGGACTCCGGGTTCGCAGCCTTAAGACGCTCCGTGTACTCATCCGCGGTGAGGCGGATATCGCCGTCGACGATAACCTCCGCGCCGTCACGCTCGTAGTTGCCCGCCTTCAGGCTCTTGATGGCGCGCTGCACGTCCTTGCCCAAGCGCGGGCCTGCCACCTTGGCGTTGCAGACCACCTCGAAGGTGCCTACCTCATCGACGTCATCGGTAAGCTCAACGTCCTTCACGTTGACCTCATCGCGGATGATGTCCTTGAAGTCAGCCAAACGGGCCGAGTCCGGCATCGCCACGGTCAGCTTCGGCAGCGGCAGGCGGTTGCGCAGCTTATTGGACTTGCGCACAGACGACGCCGCCGAAGCCACCGCGCGGGTGGCGTCCATGGCGGCTACCAGGTTCGCGTCAGCCGGGTAGTCCTCAGCTTTCGGGTAGGAGGCCAAGTGCACAGAGCGCTCACCGGTCAGGCCACGGTAGATGACCTCAGCCACGTGCGGCAGCAGCGGAGCCACCACGCGGGAAACAGTCTCCAGCACCGTGTAGAGGGTGTTGAAAGCCTCCGCGTGGGTCTCCTCGCCCTCCCAGAAACGGTCGCGGGAGCGGCGCACGTACCAGTTGGTCAAGGCATCCGCGAAGAGACGAACCTCCTCGGTCGCCGAGGCAATATCGGTATTCGCCAGCGCATCATTCGTGTTCTTCACTAAGTCATGCGTCTTGGCCAAGATGTAGCGGTCCAGCACGTTGGTGGAGCTGACATCGAACTTCGCGTCCTGGGAAGCGTAGAGCTGCAGGAAGGTGTAGGCATTCCAGATCGGCAGGATAGCCTGGCGCACGCCCTCACGGATGCCCTGCTCGGTGACGATGAGGTTGCCACCGCGCAAGATCGGCGAGGACATAAGGAACCAGCGCATCGCATCCGAACCATCACGGTCAAAGACCTCGTTGACGTTCGGGTAATTGCCCTTGGACTTGGACATCTTCAAGCCGTCATTGCCCAGAACGATGCCGTGGGCCACAACCTTTTTGTAGGCTGGGCGGTCAAAGAGCGCGGTGGACAGCGCATGCATGACGTAGAACCAGCCGCGAGTCTGACCGGAGTACTCCACGATGAAGTCCGACGGCGAGTGGGTCTCAAACCACTCCTTGTTCTCGAACGGGTAGTGCTTCTGCGCAAACGGCATGGAACCGGACTCGAACCAGCAGTCCAACACGTCTGGTACGCGGCGCATCATGGACTTGCCCGTCGGGTCATCCGGGTTCGGGCGGGTCAGCTCATCGATGTGCGGGCGGTGCAGGCTGGTGGGGCGCACGCCGAAGTCACGCTCCAGCTCATCCAGGGAGCCGTAGACATCCACGCGCGGGTACTCCGGATCATCGGAGATCCACGCCGGGATCGGAGCGCCCCAGTAGCGGGTACGGGAGATGTTCCAATCGCGAGCGCCCTCCAGCCACTTACCGAACTGGCCGTCGCGGATGTGCTCCGGCAGCCACTCAATCTCATTGTGGTTGAGCTCCACCATGCGGTCACGGAACTCGGTCACCTTGACGAACCATGCCGGCAGCGCCATGTAGATGAGCGGCTCCCCGGAGCGCCAGGAGTGCGGGTAGGAGTGCTCGATGGTCACGTGGCGCACCACGCGGCCAGCTTCCTTTAGGTCCTTGATGATGGCCTTGTTAGCATCGAAGACCAACTGTCCCTCATAAGGTGGCACCTGCGAGGTGAACTTACCGTCCTCGTCCACCGGAATGACCAGGCCCACACCATACTTCTGGCAGGTGAGCATATCGTCCTCACCGAAGGCCGGAGCCTGGTGGACCACACCAGTACCGTCCTCAGTGGTGACGTAGTCCGCCAGCAGCAGTTGGTAGGCGTTCTCGACATCCGGGAAGAAATCGAAGATGGGCTGGTACTTAAAGCCCTCCAGCTCAGCGCCCTTGAACGTCTTGAGGACTTCCGCCTCACCCAGCTCCTTGGCCAGGGTGCCGGTGAGCGCCTCGGCCATGATGAAGGTGCGGCCAGCAAAGTCGCCCTCGGTGGCCTTGAACAGGACGTAATCAACCTCCGGGTGGACCGCCAAAGCCAAGTTGGACGGCAGGGTCCACGGGGTGGTGGTCCAGGCGAGGAAGGAGGCGTCGGCAAGCTCGGCGTTATCCGCCAGCGTCTTCTCCGCCGCGCTTCCTTTCACAGCACCCGCCACCGGGAAGGTGACCGTCAGGGTTGGGTCCTGGCGCATCTTGTAGGAATCATCCAGGCGCGTCTCCTGGTTGGACAGCGAGGTGTGCTCAGCCCAGGAGTACGGCAAAACCCTAAAGCCCTGGTAGATCAGGCCCTTGTCATAGAGCTCCTTAAACGCCCACATCACGGACTCCATGTAGTTCAAGTCCATGGTCTTGTAGCCGTTCTCGAAGTCCACCCAGCGAGCCTGGCGGTTAACGTACTCTTCCCACTCATCGGTGTATTCGAGGACGGACTTGGCGCAGTACTCGTTGAACTTCTCCAGGCCCATCTCCTCAATCTGGGCCTTATCCGTGATGCCGAGCTGCTTTTCTGCCTCCAGCTCCGCTGGCAGGCCGTGGGTGTCCCAGCCGAAGACGCGCGGGACGTGGTTGCCGGCCATGGTGCGGTAGCGCGGGACGATGTCCTTGACGTAACCGGTCAGCAGGTGGCCATAGTGCGGCAGGCCGTTGGCAAAGGGAGGGCCATCATAAAAGACGTACTCGGGGCAGCCCTCTGTCTGTTCGAGGCTGGCTTTAAAGGTGTCGTCGGCCTTCCAGTACTTCTGGACCTCCTGCTCCATATCGGGGAAACGGGAAGACCCAGCAGTCATATCGACTTTGGGATAAACACTGCCGACGTTCGCGGGGTTATTACTCATCTAAAAATTCCTTCACTCGTTCGCTGTGGCGGGGACGCGCCTTGCGGCTCGCGGTACCACCCCGCTTGGGCGCCGAGGCGCCCCGCTTCGTTGATGTGAAGGAGATGACGGTCCTTACCCGCCCGGTTCTAATAATGCGGCACTCACGCGCCTCACGTTCTTCCGGAATGCTCCCCGGTGATAGCCGGCTCACTGCATACGCCTAAAAGTATAGCGAGGCGGTCAAGTTTTCACAGGCCCCGGTTCCCGAAAGCCTCGAAATAGAAACGCCAGTACAGAAAAGAGGCACCTGGGATAAGGTTTTCCACAGGAACATTTTTTCTAATGCGCGCAGCTCATAAGGTGTTTTAAGCTCCACAAATATGAACGCACTACAGACTTTCCTCAACGCACTCGGAGCTGGCATCGATGTCATCGCCGAGTGCGAAGGCATGTCTGAAGCAGACCTGATCGCCGCCGGCTCCCCAGACAAAACTGCCGCGCAGTTGGTGCGGCTACACACGAGCTTCTTTGGGAAGACCGCCATGACCAGAATGCAGCGCGACGCGGTGAAGGCTGCGCGCCAGCGCGGCCACTCATTGCCCACTCTGGAGGTCATCGACCGCTATGCCCGCAAAGCCAAGACGCAGGCATTGGGCTGGAAGCTGCGCCTAGAGTTGTGCCGGACCAGCGCCGATACCCTAGCGATGGAAACGCTGGCGAAGAAGAAGCTCAAGGAGCACTCGGCCCCACCCGTGCCGAAGGAGGGCGTGACTATTTACCGCCGTCGCAATGCACCGTGGACAATGGCAATCACAGGCCCCGCGCAAATGATTGCAGAACTTAGCGACGCCGTCGACCGCGAACGCCCCCTCGAATCCATCCGCGAAGCCTTCTTTAAAGGCGCTGCTCCGCGCCGCGGCTTGCAAACGAATGTCTTGGTCCCGCTGGATGCAATGACGAAAATTCTCGACGGCGACGGCGAAGAAATCACCCTTCAGATGACCAACGGCGCCACAATGACTGGCGCGGAATACCTCAACAAGGTCATCGCCGGTGAGATCGATAAAGACGGCGCGCTCGCGACCCTTTTCCACCCCTATCACGGGCCAGTCAACCTCTACTACGAGGAGCGCTCAGCCAGCATCAAGCAACGCATCATGGCTATGGCAGAGTTCCCAGTCTGCGCTTGGGATAAGTGTATGAAACCGGCCGATGAATGCCAGGTTCACCATCTCATCGCGTGGAAGAACGGCGGGTACACCAACCAGGAAAACCTGGTGATGCTGTGCCCGTATCACAATGGCGTGAACCAGGACGATCCGAACGCGCCACCGGGACGCGGCCGCATGGCCCGGGTCAACGGAACGGCCATGAGGACGTACGGTCCCCTCCCGCCGCCCACGCCTCTGCAAGCGCCACCCGGGCTATTCGACGCCCCGGAAAGAGACGACTAGGAGCGACACAACTAGGTGTCTTCGCAGAAAAGCCCTCCACCCAGAACTACTCCTGGGGGCGAGGGCTACTCGTCGTGCTTGCGGCGCAGTTTGATCACGGTGTCTGCGATGAACAGAACAATGCCCACCCCGGCGGAGGCGAAGAGCAGGTATAAAGACCACTCAGCGGCGGAGAGGATGTAGTTCACGAAGGCCAAGAAAGCGACAAAGGCCAACAGCAATGCGCCGATAAGCATGCGTCCTCTCCTTCCCCACCAATGACTAAGGGCTCTGTGCTTTACAAAGAATGTATACCTACGAACGTATACCTACATAAAAGAATAACGGCGCCCCCGCAGGGACGCCGTTCATTCACTGATTAATTGTTGGACTTGCCGGCTTCACCGTTGGGAGCAGCGGTGCCGCGGGACTCCAGCTCCTCAAGCTGAGACTGCAGCAGGGTCTTGAGGCGGGTACGGTACTCGCGCTCGAAGGTACGCAGCTCGGAGATGCGAGCCTCCAGAGCGGTCTGCTGCTGCTTGACCGTGTTCATGACCTCAGTGTGCTTCTTCTCGGCATCTGCCTGCAGGGCAGCTGCCTTCTCCTCTGCCTGGCGAATCTGCGCCTCGGCGCGGGACGTAGCGTCAGACTCGGTCTGCTTTGCCTTGTTCTCGGCATCCGCCACCAGCTTCTTGGAGCGGGTATCGGCCTCCTGCAGCTGCGCATCGTAGCGCTTCTGGGCGTCAGCAAGCTGAGCCTTGGAGTGGGAGTCGGCGTCGGCAAGCTGCTTCTCTGCAGCCGTACGCGCCTCAGCGAGCATGGACTCGGAGTCAGCCTTAGCCTCGCTGGTAAGACGGTCCGCCATCTCCTGAGCCAGACCCAGCACGCGGGCGGCCTGCATGTGGGTATCCGGGGTGGCGAGGCCCTGTGCGTTGGACTGAGCAGCGCCTGCACCAGCCACGGCAGCGGCGGAGGAGGCAGTGCTGGAGGCTGCGGAGTTCTTCTTTGCGGACTCGAGTTCCTTCTTGGTGCGCTCCAGCTCCTTCTTGGAGGCCTCGAGCTCACGCTTAGCGGCAGCAGCTTCCTCACGGGCAGTCTTAAGCTCCGCGGAGTTGTCCTGTGCCTGGACAGCCGGTGCCTGGGCGGACTGCGCCTGAGCGGCCTTCGCCTGCTCCTGCGCACGCTTGGTCTCTTCCTTAGCCTTGGCAATCTCGTTCTTGGAGTCAGCCAGCTTTGCTTCGTACTCGGCGCGCAGCTTGGACTCGACTTCCTTACGTACGGCGGCCTCGTCGACCTTTGCGGCAGAAGCGCCGCCAGCAGCGGCGGCCGGAGCCTGAGACTTCAGTTCCTCAACCTGGGCGTGGAGATCATCGTTCTCGTCCTGCAGCTGAGCAAGAGCATCCTCAACGAGATCGAGGAACTGATCGACCTCATCCTCGTTGTAGCCACGCTTGCCAATTGGCGGCTTGCTGAAAGCGACGTTGTGTACATCAGCTGGTGACAGTGGCATTGACTTCTCTTCCCCTTACGAATCGGTCAAACCTCTAGAGGGTCCAGAGGCCGGGTACATATGCGGTTAATAATACGGATTGTGGTAACTCATTGTATCCGAATCAACACATTATCTAACGCTGGCACGAGTCTCAACGTTAACAGGAGGGTTTAATACACCCGTTAACTACATTGCAAGTCCATTGGCACCGAAAAATAGCCAGCCAATAAGTTGCGAAAGAATGGACAAAAGCAGGAACAAAACGATGATGGAAACGTCGAGCGCAATGCCTCCCAGCTGCAGCGGCGGGATGACCTTACGCAGCGCCTTAACTGGCGGGTCAGTGACGACGAAGAGCACCTCGGCAACCATCATGAACCAGCGGGGCGGATTGAATTGGCGCGAGAAAGACTGAATCATCTCAATGACAATGCGCGCCAACAGAATCCACGAGTAAAGACTCACGGCGACGAGCAGAATTGAACCTAAAGCATTCACAACGCCCGAGCCTATCCGAACCACCCCCGCGGACGGTACTCCCCTGCCCGAGGGTTCGCCCTCGGCGAACAGAAACGGCACCGCAGCGGCCGCACCGACGCCGAGAATGCCGTTCCGCTTAGACCGCTAAGGATATAGCAAGAAAACCAGCAAACCGCCCCATCACCCCTCCTCTCCTTAGCCAACACGGAGGAGAAAAGGCGATGAAGCGGTTAAAGCGCGAAGCCTTTAGCGCAGGTGTGCCGCGCGCTCGAGCTCAACAGTGGAGATATCGGCGCCCTTCGGCACGATGGCGAAAACCTTACGGCTGGTGTCCACGCCCTTAGTCAGGTTCTTCATGCGGCCTTCCAGTGCAAAGCAGAGGCCGGCGGCGAAGTCAACGAAGCGCTTTGCGGAGCCGCGGTCGGCGTCAGTGAGCTCGAAGACCACTGCGTCACCGTCACGGAAGGGACCGCCAACCTTCGCTGCATCGTCGAAGGAAACGAGCGACAGCGCCACGATAGTCGGGACAAACTCCTCTTCCTGCTTCTCGTAGGAAGGTGCATACGCTGGAGCGCTATAAGCGCGCTCGTCTGCGTAGTAAGCATCGTCGGCGTCCATGTCCATCGGGCCTAGCCCGAAGAACTCTTTGGTCCTATCAATCAGTGACATTCTGGGTCTCCCTCTGACCTAGTGTGTGCTGTTCATTTGCTGTCTTGTAATGCACTTTTACAATGACAATTAACCTAGCGGGCGCTCTCCCATAATTCCGGTTCCGACACGCACGATATCCGTTCCAGATGCAATCGCTGCATCCATGTCAGCGCTCATTCCAGCGGACATTTTTAGGCCCCTCCCTAGCTTGGCCGCGACCTCATCCGTCAGCGCCCTCACCTGCGCGAATACCTCCGCCGGTTCACTCTCCAGAGGGGGAACCACCATGAAACCACACAGCTGCAGGTTCTCCAGTTCTTCGACGATGTCCACTAGAGCAGGTACGTCCTCCAGCGGGCAGCCACCGCGCGCGGTATCACCATCGGCGGAGACCTGAATATAGACCGGAAGACTGCCCTGGCGCTGCCCGCGTTCCTTCGCAAGCGCCACGCCGCGGTCGAGACCTCGGGCCAGCTTTTCCGAATCAAGAGAATGCACACTGTGCGCCCACCGTGCTACGTGGTTCGCCTTCTTGGTTTGAACCTGGCCAATCATGTGGAAACGCATCTTGGGCAAGGCCTCTGCCTTGGCGCGCGCTTCCTGCTCGCGATTTTCCGCCACATCCGTTATCCCTAGCTCTGCCAGCAGCGCAATGTCTTCGGCGGGGTGAAACTTTGTCACCGGCAACAGCTGCGGCGCGGGGCGGCCAGCAGCCTCAGCGAAGCGGTGAATAGCAGCGCGGGTGCTCTCCAGGCCAGCCCGCAATTCTTCACGGCGCGCCGTGTCGTTGTTCGTCATTAATCCTCCAACCAAATCACGCCGGCTTGGCGTCCGGTGACGCCCTCGCGGCGATAAGAAAAGAAATCAGTGTCTTCGATCGTGCAGCGCGGATCAGACTCAATGGCCGTAACCCCCATCCCCATCAGCTGGCGAATCAGACCGGCGCGCACGTCAACGCCCCACGTTCCAGAAGAGGTCCGGGTTTTGGAGCCGGGCAGGTGCTTCTCGACGTCCTCCGCCATCTGCTCCGGAACCTCATAGTTACGCCCAGACGCGGCCGGCCCCATGAGCACTTGGATCGACGAAGGGGTGGCACCCAGCTCAATCATTGTGTTGACCGTATTCCGGACGATTCCGTTGCGCGCGCCTAGGCGTCCGGCGTGGGCGGCACCGATGACACCCGCGGAGACGTCGACAAGCAGCACCGGTGTGCAATCAGCAACGAGCACGCCAAGTCCCAAGCGCTTTTCGGTGGTCACCACGGCATCGGTGGCGGGCACGGGCTCCTTCGCGCCACGGCGTTCGGCGCCCACGACCGTCACGGTATTGGTGTGCAACTGCTCCATCCACACGATGTCCTCTAAGCCCGTTGCTCGGAGAAGTCTCTCGCGATTGGCGGCCACAGCGGCGGGGTCATCGCCGACGTGGTCGCCTAAGTTGAAAGAGTCATAGGGGGACAACGACGCCCCGCCGGCACGGGTTGTAAACACCATGCGGACGGGGCGTCGTGCTGCGTGTGCTTCCTCGTTTACTGGCATGCACTCCAGAGTAGCTGGCTGGGACTAGCGCATGAAGGAGGGCACGTCGAGATCGTCGTCGCCATCATCATCAAAGTCACGGCTGTTACGCTCAGCGGGGCGCGAGAGGCGGTACTCATCGTCGGCGCCACGGCGGTACTCCTCACCACGGAAGCGATCCGAGGTGGTAAACAGTCCGCTCGACGGTGCCGGCTCAGCCGGCTGCTCGCGCTCGTAGGAGTGACGCGGGGTGTACTCCTCGCGGCCGATGCGCTGGGAGTCAGCTCGCTGAGGTTCGGCGCGGGTGTACTCTTCGCGCGGGGCCTCGGTGCGGGGTACTGCGGGGCTCGCCGGCTGTGTTTCAGCGCGGTTCTCGAAGAGAGAGCCCGGGCGTGCTGCCGGGGTAGCCTCCGAGCCTTGCTGTTGCGTCTGGCCAGGCTGCGCCGGCTGGGAGGTCATGTTGGCCTGGGCGTCGAAGCCGGTGGCGATGATGGTAACGCGAACCTCGTCACCCAGATTGTCATCGATGATGGTGCCGAAGATGATGTTGGCATCTTCGTCAGCGCGCTCCTCCACCATGGAGGCAGCGGCATTGACCTCGTGGAGGCCCAGGTCGGAGCCACCGGCGATGGACAGCAGCACGCCCTTGGCGCCTTCCATGGTCGACTCCAGCAGCGGGGAGTTAATTGCCTGCTCGGCAGCGTTGAGCGCGCGGTTATCCCCGCGAGCAAAGCCGATGCCCATGAGGGCGGAACCGGCGTCGGACATGACGGAGCGAACGTCCGCAAAGTCGACGTTGATCATGCCCGGGATGGTGATGAGGTTGGTAATACCCTGAACACCATTGTGCAGAACTTCATCGGCGGCGCGGAAGGCCTCGACGATGGACAGCTCCTCGCCGCCCAGCTGCATGAGGCGATCATTCGGGATAACGATGAGGGTATCGCAGACCTCGCGCAGCTCTTCGATGCCGGCCATGGCCTGACGGGTGCGGCGAGCGCCCTCGAACTTGAACGGGCGGGTAACAACACCGACGGTCAGAGCACCCATCTTCTTCGCGATGGAGGCAACGACAGGGGCCGCACCGGTACCGGTTCCGCCGCCCTCGCCGGCCGTCACGAAGACCATGTCGGAGCCCTGGAGGGCGTCTTCGATTTCGGTCTTGTGATCCTCCGCGGAGGTCTTACCTACCTCCGGGTTAGCACCAGCACCGAGGCCGCGGGTGGCCTCGCGGCCGATGTCGAGCTTGGTATCCGCATCGGAGAAAATCAGCGCCTGGGAATCGGTGTTGATCGCCACGAACTGGACTCCCTTGAGCCCTTCTTCGATCATGCGGTTGACAGCGTTGACACCGCCGCCGCCGACGCCGACGACCTTGATGTCCGCGAGGTTGTTGCTAGATGAGATCATACGAGGGTCTCTTGCCTTTCGAATAAGGTTTTAATGTAAACGAGGAGGCGCCTCTTTTCGCGAGAGGCGGTTACATCCATCTTTAACGACATCGGGGTAATTTCGGCGCACATTTTGCCGCGTGTCGGTACCCTCAACCTCTACTTTAGGGTTGCTGACATGCGGTTTTCTTAACAGGCGCCCCACCCGTCCCACTCGCGACGTCTCTAGCGGCGAGTCACCAGCGACGGGTTAGAAATGTTCCAGGATTCGCCCTCGAGCTTGAGCACATCTTCGAAAGCAATCGCCTTGTTCTTATTGTCTTCCGAGGCTCCCCAAAAAATGGTTTTCTCATCCTCTGTGTAGAAAGTCAGCGAATACCTGTCCTTGATCTCGAGGTTCGTTACCTTCTCCCGAATCGGCGCGGGGAGGGCTGCAACGGCCTCGACAGCCGCCTGCATCTCTGGGGAGCCGGAGTCTGTGCTACCGGTCAGCTCCACGGCTTCCGGTGGTGCTTCATCTTCCACAAATTCCTTGCCGTGATTATCCACGAGCACCGTCGTACCGCCATTGCGAACAAAGGCCACTGCCTCATGTTCGGTGATCTCAATGAGCACCGTCGACGGGAATGCCCGCGATACCGTCGCGCTCTCTACCCACGGGATCGACGCCACGCCCTGCGCGGCCCCGCGAGCATCCAAGCGCGCGAGGTTCGAGCCCTTGGCGACGCCACTAGCCTGCTCCACATCCTCAGCAGCGACGTGATCGTTTCCCACCACCTCGAAGGACTTCACCGTGAGGATAGGAAAAAGCCACACTGCTACTGCAGCGATGACCGCTACGAGTAGCACCACGCCCACCGCGAGCGCCCCAGTCTTTTTAGACATTCGGTTCCTTCGGGTCTTCCGCCTCATTGTTGCGTCCCAGTTCGGACAAAATCTCGCC
>NZ_KV817254.1:68572-117501 GCF_001814605.1 Corynebacterium sp. HMSC074C01
GCTACGTAGGTAACCGTGCCCGCACCAATCGTGAGGACGATATCACCAGACTGTGCCAGGGAAATGACGTCGCCAGCGGCTTCGGAGAAATCGGGTTCGAAGATGACCGGCATATCCTCCGGCATCTTATCCGTGATAATGCGGGAGGTAATTCCTTCAACCGGTTGCTCGCGGGCACCGTAGATGTCGAGGACGACGGCGGCGTCGGCAAGCGCCAAGGCCTGAGCAAACTCCGCGTCGAACTTCATTGTCCGGGAGTACAGATGCGGCTGGAAGCAGGCGATAACGCGCGCCCCCTCCCCCTCCGCATCCGCCTTCGCACGGGCTGCATTAAGTACTGCGGATACCTCCGTAGGGTGGTGCGCATAATCGTCGAAGACTCGGATTCCGCGCTCGCTGCCGCGGTACTCGAAGCGGCGGCGCACACCCGTAAAGTCGGTCAGGCCCGCGGCCAATTCCGCTGGGTCTCCGCCAGCCAGCGCGCCGGCCAGCAGCGCCGCCGCCGAGTTAAGAACCATGTGATGTCCGGGGACGTGCAGGTCATAGGACAGCTCCTGTGGCGCCTGCCCCGGCAGGGCCAGGCGAACGCGGACGTGCGCGCCGGCGGCGGAGACAGTTTCTTCTAGGATGTCCGCTGCGAGGGGCACAGCAGAATCTTCGCTTACCGCACTGCGTGCGCCGTAGCCCAGCACCTGGATACCGCGCTGTGCCGCGCGCTCGCCGGTGGTGGCTGCCTGCGCGTCTTCGAGGCAGACTACCAAGTAGCCACCCTCAACAACACGGTCCGCAAAATCATCAAAGACCTGGTAGTAGCTTTCCGCGGTGCCGAAATAATCCAGGTGATCCGGCTCGATGTTAGTAATCACCGCCACGTAGGGGCTGTAGCGCAAAAGTGAGGCATCGGATTCATCGGCTTCTGCAACGAAAGCGTCACCCGTGCCGCCGTGCGCGTTGGTTCCGGCACGGTTGAGCTGGCCACCGATGGCGAAAGAGGGGTCGAGCCCCGCCTGCTGCAGCGCGGACACCGCCATCGAGGTAGTCGAGGTCTTTCCATGAGTACCGGCGAGCAGGACCTGGCGGTGGCCTTCCATCAGCTCAGCCAACAGGTCCGAACGGCGAATAACCGGGATTCCGGCCTCGCGCGCAGCAGTGAGCTCGGGATTGTCCTGCGGGATGGCGGCGAAGGAGGTCACGACCACCGTCGGCTTATCACCAGCCAGGTCAAGGTTCTCAGCGGCATGGCCAATGGCGATCTGCGCACCCATCGTGCGGAGGACGTCGACAGCCGTCGATTTCTTAACGTCCGAGCCGGTGACGACCGCGCCCCGACTAACCAGAATGCGCGCGAGGCCGGACATACCGGAGCCTCCGATACCGACGAAGTGGACGCGGGACAGGTCCGTGGGGGCAGGGGTATCAGTCATGGTGAAAAATCCTTCTTTCATAAACCTGTACTGTGCGTCTAGCCGCGGTTCTCGGCGGCGACACGCTGCGCGATGCGGTCAGCGATGATGGCTGCAACCTCACCGGCCGTGCTGGCATCAGCGGCAGCACGCATGGCCGTCAAAGCTTCGGGGTGGTCAAGGATAGCGCGAACCTCGGCAACGAGGCGCTCCGAGGTCAGCTCGGCGTCCGGAACCTGAACCGCGGCACCGGATTCCACCAGCGCGCGCGAGTTCAGAGCCTGTTCACCATTGCCGTGCGGCAGCGGCACATAAAGCGCGGGCAGACCAGCGGCGGAGACCTCTGCCACCGTCATCGCTCCAGAACGGCAGACCATGAGGTCAGCAACGGCCAGAGCGCCAGCCATGTCATCGATATAGGGCACCGCGGTGTAGTGCTCGCGCGCAGCCGGCGCCGCATTCTTTTTGCCATAAGCGTGCAGCACTTGGAAATCTCGACACAGGTCATCGAGTGCGCCGGCCACGGCAGTGTTGATGCTCACCGCTCCCTGTGAACCGCCGGTTACCACGATCGTCGGGCGATGCGCGTCGAGGTTCCAGTTCTGGCGCGCAGCAGCCGCCTTTGCGCCGTCTGGATCCTCCCCCATGCCCGGACGCACGGGGATTCCCAGGACCTCACCGGGCATACCGGAGCCTTCCTGCGCGTTAATACCCGTGCCGCCGAGGCGCACCCCCAGCTTGTTAGCCATGCCAGCCAGAGCATTCGTCTCGAGCACGAAGAACGGGATGCTCAGAGACTTCGCTGCCAGGTAAGCCGGCGCAGCAACGTATCCTCCGGTGCCAAAGATCACATTGGCCCCGACGTCTTTCAGAACCGCGCGGGTTTCCCGAACAGACTTGAGGATCCGCCACGGCAGCTTAGCGGCATCAGCGTTGATCTTGCGTGGGACTGGGACCGGTGTAATCATGCGCAAATCGACGCCACGCGCCGGCACGATATCGCTTTCCAAACCTCGTGAGGTTCCTAGCGCGGTCACCCGCGCGCCGTGGCGCTGGCGCAGCTCCTCCCCCACCGCGAGCGCTGGTTCGATGTGTCCGGCAGTGCCGCCACCTGCGATGACGACGGAAATCGGCGTGTCATTCATGCACTACACGCTACCAGCGCCGTGCTTTACTACCGACGCTCGCCGCGCCGATACTCCCGGCGATACTCCCGCCGTTGTTCCCCCTGCGGCGCTTGCGCGCGCGACGAGCGCCCTGTTACTGCACGCCCAAATCTTTCCTCGCGGCTGCGCTCAACATGGCGCTGGGAGCGGTCGCGGTGCGCGCGCTGAGAACGTGTCGCCTCTTTGCCTTCACGCGGGGCTCTGTGTGCCCCGCCGCGACGCTCGTTAGGCGGTGTGGGCTCGGGGATGAAGAAGATACGGTCGAAGAGCGGGCGCCCAAAGTTCTGCATGGCGGAAACCTGCAGCGGCTCGTGGCGCGCCACGTTGCACAGCAGGCCCATCGACCCAATCGTGATCACCGCGGCCGTACCACCTGCGGAAATCATCGGCAGCTGGATACCCGTCACCGGCAGCACGCCGATCACGTAGCCGATGTTAATGAATGCCTGCACGACAACCCCCACCGCTAACGTGGCGGCCAGCAAAGACTGGAATTGGTCCTGGGCGCGCGTTGCCGCCCGCAGCCCGAAGTAGCCCAGCACGGCGAATAGCCCGATGACAAGGGCACCGCCCCATAGGCCCAATTCCTCACCAATGATGGCGAAGACGAAGTCATTCTTCGCCTCTGGGAGGTAGAACCATTTGGCGCGTGACTGGCCGAGGCCAACGCCCCAGAAGCCGCCGTCGGCAAGCGAAAGGAAGCCCTGGTAAGCCTGGAAACCGGTACCTTGTGTGTCCTCGATATTGCCGCGCAGCGCATCGAAATAAGTGTGGAAGCGGTGCGAACGGAAGCCGCCGGCCAAGAAGACGGTGACCATGCCGATGGCACCGAAGACACCGACGACGGTCGGAACACGCCAGTCCACACCAGCGAAAACCAGAGTGAACACGACGATGAGGGCGAAAGAGACACCCATGCCGAGATCGCCTTGGGCCACAATCAGTACGAACATGATGCCGGCGATGATGGAGTACATCATGAAAGGGTCCGTCAGGCGCATCGAACGGTGCGTCTTATCCGCCAGCGCTGAGGCGCCGTACATGCCCACAGCCACGCGGGCGAACTCGGAGGGCTGGAATGCCACACCACCAGGCAGCATGATCCACGACTGCGAACCGACCTCCGCACGACCGGTACCAATGCCAGGTACGAGGACGAGGATAAGAAGCAGGATGGATAGCCCCAAGAACCACGGCACGAGTGCCCGGAGCGTGCGGGGCGACATGCGCAGACCAATCCAAAACACGATGAGGCCGGCGATAACGAGCACGCACTGGCGCAGAGCAGCTGACCACGGGCTATCGGTCTCTGACAGAGACGTCGCCATCGACGAGGAGAAGGCCATGAGGACGCCGATGCCGATGAGCGAAAAAATGGCGATGCGCAGCACTAAATAGTCGAGCCCGGGGTAGGCGCGGAGGCGCTCGCGGAGATCACGCAGGTGGTATCCCAGCGTGCGTTGTGGCTTCTGGGTGCTGGTGGCGGTCACGGGTGCTCCTAGCGCTAGCGGGCGAGGCGGCGGGCAGCGGCGGCAAAGATATCGCCGCGCTGGCCCATACCGGTGTACATGTCCAACGATGCCGCAGCGGGTGCTAAAAGCACGGTATCGCCGGCGTCGGCGTGTTGCACGGCGGCGGACACTGCCTGTTCCATTGCTGCTTCCGGATCGTGGCTATCCACGATGAAAACGGGCACGTGTGGCGCTGCCTTCACGAGGGCTTGGGCAAGCACATGCTTGTCGACGCCCACCAGAGCCGCTGCCTTCAGTCGCGCGGCATGGGTGCGCAACAGTTCCGAGACATCAGCGCCTTTCAGCTGGCCGCCGGCCACCCACACCACGGAGTCCAACCCGCGCATAGCGACCTCCGCGGCATGTGGGTTCGTTGCCTTGGAATTGTCGATGTAGGTCACGCCAGCGTGGCGGTGAACGATCTCCCCGCGGTGTCCTGCCACCACATAGGCGCTGAGTCCCTCCGCGATGGATTCCGGTTGAGCACCAGCGAGAGCCGCCACTGCCGACGCGGCAGCGGCATCCAGCACTCCGGCCAGACCGGCGGGTTGGATGGTGGTGACATCGTCCACCACGGCGGATTTCATCCCCGCAACCTCGTTGACGAGGAGGCTGCCGGTGCTCACGCCTACTTCACCTGCGGCAGGCTCAGCATGGCTGAAAGCAGTTGCGCCGGGAAGAGAAGCAGCGAGCACTCGAACGTGCTCATCTTCCTTGCCGTATACGGCGTGCTGTCCGCCCAGAATCTTGGCCTTGTCTGCGGCATATGCTTCGAAGGATCCATGCCAATCCAGGTGGTCGTCGGCGAGGTTAAGCAGTGCCCCGACTTCTGGGCGCAGGTGGGAGGACCAGTGCAATTGGAAGGATGAAAGCTCCGCTACGAGGATGTCCACGCGGGGCTGGGCGGCCAGGGCATCAAAGGACGAGACGCCGATATTGCCTACCGCTTGTGCGCGCTGGCCGGAGCGTTGCTCGTCGGCAGCCATGATGGCGGCGAGCATGCCGGTGGTCGTGGTCTTGCCGTTGGTGCCGGTGATCGCGAGCCAGCGGCGCGGGGCGCCGAAGACCTCTGCTCGATCGAGACGGTAAGCCAACTCAACATCGCCGATGACCTCAAGCCCTTGGGATGCGGCCGCAACGAGCAACGGCGAGTCCGGACGCCATCCTGGTGAGGTGACGACGAGCGAGTACTCGGCTAGGTCCACCGCGGAGGTGTCCACGGTGGCAACGTCCAACTCTGCGGCGATGCGGCTGCGGGAGTCCTCGTTGCCATCGGCCACCGTTAAATCCACGTCCAAGTTGGACAGGACTGCCGCGCACCCGCGGCCGGAGACGCCTGCGCCGGCGATGAGGACGTGACCGGAGAGGAAGTCTGGGCGCGTCATGCCCCTACTCCTATGCCGGAGGCGGTGAGCCAATCACCGTAGAAGATAGCCACACCGGCCATCGCCGCCATGGCAGCCAGGAGCCAGAAGCGCACAACGACAGCCGTTTCCGCCCAACCACCGTTCTCAAAGTGGTGGTGGATCGGCGCCATACGGAAGAAGCGCTTTCCGGTGGAATGAAAGACCACGATTTGGATGACGACGGAGACCGTTTCGATGACGAACAGGGCACCGATGATGATCATGAGCAGCTCGGTACGGCTGGTAACGGAAATACCCGCGACCAAACCACCAAGTGCCAAGGAACCGGTGTCTCCCATGAAGATTTTGGCGGGCGCGGCATTCCACCAGAGGAAGCCCAGGCATCCACCCAGACCTGCGGCCGCAAGCACTGCGAGGTCGAGCGGATCGCGCACCTGGTAACACCCAGCAGCAAAATTAGTGGCGCAGGAGTAGCGGAACTGCCAGAAGGTCATCAGCGAATAAGAGCCCATGACAATCGCGGTAACACCCGCCGCGAGGCCGTCGAGGCCGTCGGTGAGGTTCACCGCGTTCGACCACGCCGCAATGAGGATGTACATGAAGATCAAGAACACGATGGTTCCGATCACCGTGCCGCCGACAGCTAGGTCGAAAGTCTTCAAATCTCGGATGAAGGATAGCTTGGTGGAGCCTGGGGTCAGCCCCGCATCGTTGGGGAAACGCAGGACCAAGAAGCCGAAGAGCAGCGCCAGCACGAGCTGGCTGATTAGCTTGGCGGTCTTATTGAGTCCGAGGTTGCGGTGGCGGAAGAGTTTGATGAAGTCATCCGCGAAGCCCACCGCGCCCAAGCCCAAGGTCAGTCCGAGGACCAGCAAGCCGGAGGCGGTAAAGGCCTCATGCCCTGTCAGCAGGCCATAGAGGCCGGCCACAACATAGGCCACCAAGATGCCCGCGAGGATGGCAAGACCACCCATCGTCGGCGTACCGCGCTTGCGCAGGTGAGACTTGGGGCCATCCTCGCGGATCTCTTGTCCGCGGCCGGTATCGGAGAAATAACGGATAAGAACCGGGGTGGTAAAGATCGCCACGAGGAAGCTAACCGCACCAGCGATGATGATCTGAGTCACGAGCTTGAAGTCCTTTCTAGCGGCTAGCTGTGGTTCAGCTGTTCCGCGACCAACCAGAGACGTTGGGCATTGGAGGCCTTAATCAAGACCACGTCCTTAACGCTACGGCTAGCCCAATCATCGACCCCTGCCGGGGCCACGCGCAGTATGCCGTCCACCGCCTGTGCGGCGGCCGCAGCATCGGCGCACACCACTGTATTTATACCTTGCTGCGCAGCGGCCTCGGCCATCGCCCGGCAGTTGGGATTCTCTCCTACCGCGATGAGTTGCGCGACGTGGTATTTGGCCAAAAACTCACCGAGCTGGCGGTGCGATTGCTCTGCATCGCTGCCGAGTTCTCCCATCTCCCCCAACACCGCGATGGAACGGGCGTCGGGACGCGCTGCTGCGGTATAAGCCAAAGCGGCGATGGCCGCACGCATCGAATCGGGGTTGGCGTTATAGGAGTCATCGATGACGGTGACGCCATCGCGGCGGGTGCGCACGTCCATGCGGTGCTCGGAGGCGAGGCGGTGACCGGACAGCGCAGCCGCCACCGTGTCTGCCGATACCCCCAGCTCGATGGCTGCGGCGGCCGCGGCCAGTGCATTAGATACCTGGTGGGACCCAAAGACTTGGAGCTTCACAGCAACGGGTTCAGCATCCGGGCTGTGCAGGGTAAAGGAAGGGCGAGCGACGTCATCGAGCACGATATCGGTGGCATAGTACTGCGCCGCCGGTGCGCCTCCGCGGCGGTTCTCCGTGGAGTAGTACACCACCTTGGCCTCCGTGCGAGGAGCCATGGCAGCGACGAAAGGATCATCTGCGTTGAGGACGGCTACGCCGCCCGCTTCCGCTTTCGGCAACGCCTCCACCAGCTCGCCCTTGGCCTGCGCGATATTCTCGCGCGAACCAAACTCACCGAGGTGCGCGGAGCCGACATTCAGGACCACGCCAACGCGCGGCGCGGTGATCTCGGTGAGGTGTCGGATGTGGCCGATACCGCGAGCCGACATCTCCGCCACGAGGTAGCGCGTGTGCTCATCGCAGCGCAGAGCCGTATAGGGAAGGCCGATTTCGTTGTTGAAAGAGCCGGGCGGGGCAACGGTCTCCCCCACCTCACGGAAGATGGTGGCGATGAGGTCCTTGGTGGACGTCTTACCGGCCGAACCAGTGACCCCCACGATGGTGAGAGCCTGCTCTGCCGCGAGGCGCTGTGTAACTGCACGAGCAATCGCGGACAATGCTCCCACGACGGCCGCTGCGGAACCATCTGCATCATTGGCGTAGATGTCTGCGTTGGCACCGTCACCTTCGATGCGCCCGTGCGGCTCGACGACGATGGCAGGAACACCCACCGGGCGCGCCGCCAGCACGGCAACGGCTCCTTTGTCGATCGCGGTGTTGGCATAGTCGTGCCCATCGACGCGTGCTCCGGGCAGGGCGACAAAGAGTCCGCCCGGGGTGACCTTGCGAGAATCGAATTCGACGAAGCCGGTCACCTGGGTGTCTGGTTCGTCGACGCTATCAAGGCGGCCGCCCGTGATCTCAGCGATCTCAGCGAGGCTTAACGCAATCATGCTTGCTCCTTGGATTCTTCGGTACTCAG
Organism: Corynebacterium sp. HMSC074C01; assembly: GCF_001814605.1. Lineage (NCBI taxonomy): Bacteria > Bacillati > Actinomycetota > Actinomycetes > Mycobacteriales > Corynebacteriaceae > Corynebacterium > Corynebacterium sp. HMSC074C01. The sequence goes on from NZ_KV817254.1 coordinate 76,735, forward strand.
GTTAGTCGCAGTGGCCATGGCATCAAGGGCACGCGCCATCTCTTCGCGGTCATCGAAGTGATGGACGGTATCGCCAATGAGCTGGCCTACCTCGTGGCCCTTGCCAACGACGATGACGGCATCCCCCGGCTGCGCCCACGCCACGACTTCATCAATGGCCTTGGCGCGGGAGCCTACCTCACGGATATCAGCCGCCGGGTTTGCCTCCTGGGCGCCCGCGAGCACGGCCGCACGGATGGATGCCGGGTCTTCGGTGCGGGGGTTGTCGTCGGTGACGACGACAAGGTCTGCGCCCTTCGCGGCGGCCGCTCCCATGAGCGGACGCTTGGAGGAATCGCGGTCTCCTCCCGCGCCGACGACGATGCCGATGCGGCCTCCGCTGCCTTCCAACTGCGTGCGCAGGGTCTCTAAAACAGCCGCGATTGCAGCCGGCTTGTGCGCGTAATCCACCACAGCCACAAAGTCTTGGCCGCGGTCAACACGCTCCATGCGGCCCGGTACCGCGACCTTTTCTACGCCCTCGAGGAAGACCTGCGGCTCGATTCCAATAGCGGCGGCCATCCCCGTAGCGAGAGCCGCATTGGCGATGTTGAAGGTACCCGGCATAGGCAGGCGGAATTCAAACGTTCCGGCATGCTCACCGGAGGCAAGCGTTAGTTCCACCTGTTGTGCACCGGTGACCTCAGTGCTGAGCTGACGGCCAGTGATATCGGCGTCGCTTCCTTGCGGGGTCGTTGATACCCGGATCACCGAGCGTGCTGCGGCGCGCTGTGCCATACGACGCCCCCATTCGTCATCGACGCAGATGACGGAGCGATCGGCGGCTTGGGGACCGTCGAAAAGCAGGGCCTTGGCCTCAAAGTAGTCTTCCATCGTCGGGTGGAAGTCCAAGTGGTCTTGGCTCAGATTGGTGAAGCCGCCCACGTCGAAGCGCGTACCCTGGACTCGTCCTAAAGATAGCGCGTGAGAGGACACCTCCATCACTACGTGCGTAACTCCCTCGGACACCATGCGCGCAAAGAGTTCCTGCAAGGTCGGTGCTTCTGGGGTGGTCAGCGAGGTAGGGACCGGCTCACGGTTGATGCGGGTACCCGTCGTGCCGATGAGGCCAACCGAATAGCCTGCGTGCAAGAGACCCGCCTCGAGGAGGTAGCTCGTCGTGGTTTTACCGGAGGTGCCCGTCACGCCGAGGATGGTGAGCTTTTGCGTGGGGTGGCCATAGATCTCGGCGGACACGTTCCCAAGGATGGCGCGGATATCCTCCACCACAAGAAGCGGCCGCGTCTCCCCTGCGTCGGTGAGGATGCGCTGTCCTTCTGCATCAGTAAGGATGGCTGCGGCCTCTGTATCAGCGGCGAATCGCGCTCCATGCACGCGAGTTCCAGGAAGCGCCGCGAAGAGGCCACCGGACGGCAATGTTGCTGAATTCAGTCCACAGGACCCCACGGTGGTCGAGGCATCCCCGACCACCGTGCCGCCAGAAATCTCTGCTAGGCGCTTCAGGGTGGTGCTGCTGGTCACGGTGATTCCTCTTCTCTGTTTCTCTGTCTCTAGGTTTTCGATATGTGCTTTTCGGTATAAGAGCTGACTACTCGGCGCGCAAGGTCAGTTGCGGTGCTGGCGGGGAGGGCGGGATATTGTCGCGGTCGAGGAGCCAGGATGCGATATCGCTGAAAACAGGGGCTGCGGATTGGCCGCCGGAGCCGTCGTCGTTGACACCGGATTCCGGCTCATCGAGCATGACGGCGACGACGAAGCGGGGGTCGTCGGCAGGCGCAATGCCCGCAAACGTGATCCAGTATTTGGAATTGGAATAAGCCCCAGTGTCCTCATCGACTTTCTGCGCGGTACCGGTCTTTCCGGAGAGCTGATAGCCCTCGATGTTGGCGTTGCCGGCGGTACCGTTGTTCAGGCCCTGCGGATCATCCTGGAAGACCGCTCGGAACATGTCGACGACGGTGCGTGCGGTTTCGGCGCTGACCACGCGGGTGGTCTCGGGCTCCTCCAGCTCTTCCTTCGTCCCGTCCGGCGCGGTAATCGAGTCAATGATGCGCGGCTCGATGCGCTCGCCATCGTTGGCGAGGGCCTGGTAAACAGACGCCAGCTGCAGGGCAGTCCATGACTGGCCCTGGCCGATGGGCAGGTTAGCGAAGGTACCGCCGGACCACTGCGAACGATCGGGGACCAGTCCAGGGGACTCGTTGGGCAACTCGATGCCGGAGGTCTGCCCGAGTCCAAACTTCTTCAGGTAATCGGCGTATTTATCTTGGCCAAGTCGATCCGCCAGCATCAGCGTTCCCACGTTCGATGACTTACCGAAGACGCCGGTCGTGGTGTATGGCTCAACGCCGTGGGGCCAGGCGTCATTAACAGTCACGCCGGCCATGTCGATGGATCCGGGCACCTGCAAAACCTCATCCGGGTCGGTGAGGCCCTCTTCGATGGTCGCGGCAGCAGTAATTATCTTCGCAACCGAGCCGGGCTCGAAGGGGTGCGAGACTGACAGATTGTCGAAGGTCTTGTCCTTTTGGAGCTGCTTTTCGATGTCCTTGTTCGGATCAACCGTCCCAGTATTCGCCATGGCTAAGACCTGGCCGGTAGCGGCATCCAACACGACCGCCTCAGCGCTTTTCGCCTTCGAGTTGGCCTTTGCCTTCTCCAGCTTCTGCTGCACGTAGGTCTGTAGGTCAAGATCTAGCGTCAATGTCACGTTCTTGCCGTCAGTGGTGGGTACCTGATCGCGGAGGCTACCGGGAATCACCTGGCCATTGGCCGAAACGTCCTCGGTGGAGCTGCCGTCAATACCCGTGAGGGTGGTATCACCGGAGGCTTCGAAGCCGAACTGGCCTTGGCCGTCCATAGAAACTTTGCCGATGACGTTCTCCGCGATCGAACCATTCGGATACTGGCGGATTTGCTGCTCATCGGCGGCAAGGCCGTGGTATTCCTCGGAAATGGCTACCGCGACATCTGGGTCAACATTGCGAACGAGGACCTCGTACTGAGTGTCGGCGCGAAGCTTGTCCATAATCTGCTCCGGGTCCACGTCGCCAGCATCGATTCCGGCATCCTTCAGCTTGCTCGGGATCCCCTTCGACATTTCGGTGAGCCGCTCGGTCACTTTGTTGTCTAGATAGGAACTCTTCGCTTCGGGGGCTAAGGACTCATACTCGGCCTCGCCGGTTGCTTTCTGCTTTTCCTGCTCACGAAGCTCATCGCGCAGGCGAGTCGGTGAGACGGTTAATGAGCGGGCACGCATGGTGTAGGCCAAGCGCTGGCCATCGCGCGCAAGGATTTCACCGCGCCCGGCGGTGTCGACGTACACACGGGTTCGCTGCGCTGCTGCCTTTGCCGCCAGGTCGGGACCCCACACAATCTGCACCCAGGCGAGGCGCCCCATCCAGGCCAGCATGATGACGAGCAACACCGCCGCAATGACGTGAACACGCTGGCGCATCGTCTTTTGCTGGCTCAGGAAAGGCTTGCCGGTACGTGGGTTCCGGGAGCTGGTCGCGGGAACGACGCGGTCGGCGTCGTAGCGCTGCCGTGGTTGGTGAGAGGCACCGCGTGGCTGAGCGGCACGGGCGGCGGGAGCGCGCCTCGGGCGCCGGCCACCGGAGTGTGGTGGGGTCACACGTCACCTTTCTGTCTGCAGCGAGGGTAGGTAAGTAAACAGCTGAATGTCTTGCCCCACGCTTGGCGCGGGTTAAGACAGTCTCATCCCGAATTGTGCCCTATTATCGCCGCCTGCCCACGCAGGCACGCGCGAAGCGGGAGGGGGATTCTATCCCCGCGCCGCGTAGGGAGCCTGGGCCGGAATATCCGGCAGCTCAACGTTCTCCTCCCCTGGCTGGCCGCCTTCGGGGCTATTCTCCGAATGCGCGTCATTGGAAGCGGCACCTCCACGTTCGCGGTTGCGCTCGCTGAGCGTCGGGCGGGCATTCAGATTGTCGGACATGTAGGCCGTCGCGTTCGGGTCACTGGAAGCCTGCCCCGGGCGGACCGGTTCTCCATTGACATCGATGACCGATTCCATATCCGGTGTTGCCTCGCGCTTGTGCTCGATATTGCCGTCTGCGCCAACCTCTACAACGCCTGGCTGGACAGGGATGCCCATCTTGGCCTCGTGGGCGCGGCGAGCCACATCCGAGGCCGAGCGAACATTCTCCAAGTCTCGGTTCAGGGTTTCCAGCTGGTTATCCAGCGTGGATTCCTGGGCGGTGAGCTCCTGAATCTTGAAGGTCTGGGAGGTGGACAAGCCCGACAGCCACATGGCTGCGGCCACACCCGTAATAAGCAGAGCAATGGCGATGAAGGACAGGCGCGCGAAGAGGCCGTTGACCCGCGTGGGCTGCGCTACACGACGGCCACGATTGCTCACAACCTGCTTCGAGCCAAGGCGGCTTCCCCGCAGGCCGGAGCCAACGCGGCGAGTAGGAACGGTGCCGCGGTGCGGGGTGCGACTCGGCAGCGGGGTGGTACGGCGCCCCCGTTCCAGCAGCGCGGTTCCCTGGCCCGTGGCATCGGCTCCGGTGGTGAAATCGCGGCTTGCGCCCATGGTGTGGGTCCTCTCGTGGTCGCGGTGGTGGGTTGCCTGTGCGGTACGGTCTCTCAGCGTCATGGCCTACCTCCCGGTTCATGAAAAGACGGCGCCCCTTCAAGGCGTTCGAGCGCGCGTACACGGACGGATGCCGCCCGTGGGTTCTCCGCAATCTCTTCCTGGCTCGCCTTTTCCGCACCACGCGTCACCACGGAATAGTGCGCCGCGGTCCCCGGCAGATCCATGGGCAGGCCCGCTGGGGTGGTCGAGGTGCTGAGCTTGGTGAAAGCATGCTTAACAATGCGATCTTCGAGCGACTGGTAGCTCATAAACACCGCACGTCCGCCAATGGACAAGGCATCCGTAATCACGGGGATGACCTGCTCAATAGCCTCCAGTTCACGGTTGACCTCGACGCGCAGCGCCTGAAAGGTTCGCTTCGCCGGGTGTCCACCAGTGCGGCGCGTTGCCGCGGGGATGGTGGCGTATAACAAGTCGACCAAGCGCGCGGAGTTGCTAAAAGGCTCCTTGTCCCTTTCCCGCAGAACTGCGGATGCGATTTTTCCGGCGAAACGCTCATCGCCATAGGTTTTCAAAATGCGGGCGAGGTCTCCGTGACTATAAGTATTGAGAATGTCGGCGGCGGTCATTCCCTGGCGCGGGTCCATGCGCATATCCAGCGGGGCGTCAGTCTTGTACGCAAAACCGCGATCGACCTGATCCAGCTGCATGGAGGAGACTCCGAGATCAAACAGCGCCCCGGCTATGCCGTGCTCCCGCGCGATGGAAAAGATCTCGTCTTCCCCATCCGCAATGGCACTGCCTACCTCATCGAAACGCGCGTTGACGCCCACGAAACGGTCGGCGAAGGGACTGAGACGTCGAGAAGCACTGCTCAACGAGGCGGAATCACGGTCCACGCCAATGATGCGCACGAAGGGGAAAGCGGTGAGAAAGTATTCGCTGTGGCCACCCGCGCCCAAGGTACCGTCGACGATGACGGCGTTCTCCCCCGCTGCCTCGACAGCTGGGGCAAGCAACTGGGCCATGCGCGCACGCATGACGGGGACATGGCCGTGGTTGTCGCTCACGTCGTAGTTGATGGTGCCGTCGTGCTCCACAGTTGCTGTCCCCCTTTCCGTTCAGGCGCTTAATGCTGCGGTCTGATGATCTCGATAAAAAGCGAGTGCGTATAGGGCCCTGTCCGAGGAAGGGTTCTGATGTCGGGGAAGTACACCAGCTCATCCTCCTCGGGCAGAGTCCGTACACGCACTCTTGGTGCGCCGGGGAAGCTTTAGAGCAACCCGGCAAGTACGTCATCGGCGTCTGCCGCCGAGTAAGCGTCTTCAGTTTGCGCCTGGTATTCAGCCCACGCGGCTGCATCCCAGATTTCGAGGAAGTCGACCGACCCCACAACCACGCATTCCTTCGTCAGGTTTGCGTACTCACGGTGGCCTGCAGACAGCGTGATACGCCCGTGCCCATCGGGACGCTGCTCGTCCGCACTCGCTGCCAAGTTACGGATGAACGCACGCGCGTCCGGGTTGGTGCGTGACACAGCCGCTGCCTTCCTAGCTCGTGCCGCGAATTCCTCCCGCGGGTATACCGCAAGCGAATGATCCTGCCCCTTAGTGACCATGAGGCCACCGGCCAGTTCTTCGCGAAACTTCGCTGGAAGCGTAAGCCGCCCTTTGTCATCGAGCTTGGGAGTGTAGGTGCCGAGAAACATCCCCGGGTCCACCTTCCTGTCACTCGAAAACTCCGGATTCCTCTCGCGACAAGAGAACAACTCTCCTCCGCTGCGCCCCACTCTACCCCACTTTCCCCCACCACCCACACCTTTAGCACCCTTCATCCCCGCGTGTCACGACATACATGCAGCTAGATAGGCATTTTTTCGGTGGGAAGTTTTCCCAGCACGCCCTTGACACACCCCCTAAGTACGCACTCAATTCCGCTATTCACACCTGCAACTTCCATCCCTTAAGCACTACCTTTCCCCTATATCCCCGAATTACTGCGACTTTCAATCACCCAGCCCGACAAAAGCACGCAGAATTTCCACCAGCTCAATAGTCCACCCGGGGCAAAGTGGGGGAAAGTGGGGGAAGATGTGAATTCCTTCCGACGCCGCAACAATCAATAGATCTGATGCCTAGGCGCAGAGCCCAACCCTGGAACCTTCAGCTCTACCCGCCATCGACACCTGCTAGGCCGCTGGCCAGCTCAACACCGGACAAGCGCGGCAGGCAAAACAGACGCTCCTCACAACTGCCGACACCCTTGCCAGCTGACCCTCCCCCACCGATTTTTAGAAGTTCAAAGATCACAACAGCCCTCCGCGAATTAACGCGGAGGGCTGTGGGCGAGAGTGCAGCTATCTATACAACGCCCATGAGCGTTTTATTGGCGCCTAGCGTTCCTCAAAGCGACGGCGGAAATTATCTTCCAGACGGTTTCCAACACCGCTGCCGCCATTCTTGGATTGCTTGCCGCGCCCGCGGGCAGGGGCCTGCGCGCCGACTGCAACCAGAGAATCTTCAGACTTTCCACGCAGCATCCAGACACCGGAGCCGAACATAACGAGGAAGCCAAGGACGGAGAGGCTGACAAACCACAGAGATTGCTGAGCCAACGCGATACCGCCCACCATCATGCAGAGGCCAACAACAATCAAGGCCACTCCGCGGAGGGTGATGGCACCCGAGTTTCCGCCGAAAGAAGTTTCACCGGACACAGACGCGCCAAAATCAGGATCATTGGCCAGCAACGACTGTTCAATTTCACGCAGCGCTTGCTGTTCGTGCTCAGAAAGGGCCACAGCGTCCTCCGTAATGGGTTGGGGTTTAGGTAGAAATACTGGGAATGTGGGTTACTACCTCTATAACGTCAAGGATAGCGAGATAGTTCCCACAAAGACAGTCCATAATTTGGCCGCACTACCCCCTCACGGCCCATGACCCCGGCCCCAGCCTTAGGCCGCCACTGCCCCGAAGCCCAGCTCGGACTCAGTCGCATCCACATAACGCGCGGCGAGTGCTAAGTACTGATAAACCGCGTCCGGCTCAGGGACCGGCTCTAGGCCAGAGGCCACACGTGAGCGCACACGGGAGTACTCCCTAAACCCCTCTGCCCACTGCGCATCAGCCGGGCCAATGAGAGCCACCTGCTCCCAGGCGGAAGTAGGCAAGCGCCGGCGTCGCGACACGGTGGACGCCGCCACGCGTGCCCCGGCTGCACGTAGCGAGGCGCGGTAAGCCAATTCCAATGCATCCGCAAGGCGTCCCTCCGCCGCGCTACTCCGCGCATCCGCTAAGAGGTCTAGCGCTTGGTTTACGAAACGGTCCCGCTGCATAGCCTCACGGTTCCGGCTGCGGGCTGCTGCCGCTGTTGCTGAGATTACCTGTGCCATGTCCTCTCCCCCTCGGGCTTCTTCCTCAGTTTGTCGATAAAGACTGTGCTGTTGATGCTGTTGATTTTCTGCTGTTGTTCGTTGTTGCGATTCACCTTAAAACCACCTTCCTACATCCACCCCCAATTTTAGAGCAGGTGTTCGAATTTAACAATAGCTTTAAAGCATTATTCCGAATATTCTCGAACACTCACGCCACGGCGTTTGATGGAAGTTTTCCTGAGTGCTTTCACATACCGTAAGAATCTGTTGTTATTAGACATGTGAGTTACACGCTGCGCCGCTTAAGCCCCCAAGAGTTCGCCATTGCCCTCCCGCACTTGGTGGATATCTACATTGCGGCGATGGACTACAACCCCTCGGTGCGCGAGGGGTCCATCTCGCGGTGGCGCGCAGATCTCATGCGCCCAGGGTTTTCCTGCATTGTGGCCACCGATGAATATGGCATCGCCGGCTTTGCCTACGGCTTCCTAGGCACCCCCGATACCTGGTGGGATAAGCAGCTCCGCCGCGCACTCGCCGCCAGCGGCGGCCCCACCCCAGAGCAAGAAGAGATTCTCCACAATTACTTCGAACTGGCAGAGATCCACGTGCTCCCCTCGAAACAAGGCCACGGCCTGGGCCGCGCATTACTAGAAGCCTTGGCCTGGAATCTTCCCGCTCGCTATATTTTGCTTTCCACACCGGAGGTTCCCAATGAAGCCAACTCCGCCTTTGGCCTCTACCGCAAGATGGGCTTTAGCGATTTCCTCCGTGACCTCCATTACCCCGCTGATTCCCGCCCCTTCGCAATCCTGCAATCTACTGTGCCGCTCACACCAACCGACACCGCTTAACCTGGCGCCTTAACCCTGAACCTGCCCAGGTAAAGTGGCAAGCGTGACTACACCGCAGATACCTTCCTTGGACGAAATTCCCGCAGCCGTACGCGAGGAGCTCGCGCTTTTTCTAGACCGCCAGCGTGATGCCATCGCATCCATCGGCGCTCCAGTAACCAACGCGATTTCCTATTTGGAATCCTTCGTACTGGATGGCGGAAAGCGCATCCGCCCCCTCTACGCGTGGGCAGGTTTTATCGGCGCACGCGGGCTCGAAGGGACGGAGTCCCCACAGGCTATGCTCCGCGCAGCCACATCCTTAGAATTCATCCAGGCCTGCGCCCTAATCCACGATGACATCGTGGATGCCTCCGATACCCGGCGCGGTAGCCCTACCGTTCACCGTGGCGTAGCAGCCCGCCATCGCGAACTCGGCTTCCACGGCGATGCTGATTTCTTCGGTCAGTCCCTCGCCATCCTGGTGGGTGACATGGCCCTGGTCTGGGCGGAAGACATGCTCCAGGACTCCGGACTTAGCCCTGAAGCACTCGCACGTGCCCGCGCACCTTGGCGCGCTATGCGCCGCGAAGTAATCGGCGGGCAGATGCTGGATATCTGCCTCGAGGCGGAAGGTTCTGAGGACGCCACGTTGGCTGATTCAGTCAACCGTTTCAAGACCGCCGCCTACACGATCGAGCGCCCCCTGCACTTGGGCGCAGCCATAGCGGGCGCCCCCGAAAAGCTCGTCGCTGCTTTCCGCGGCTACGGCCAAGACATCGGGGTTGCCTTCCAGCTGCGCGATGATTTGTTGGGGGTCTTCGGTGACCCCGCCGTGACTGGCAAGCCCGCCGGTGATGATTTGCGCGAGGGCAAGCGCACAGTCCTCTTGGCCTTGGCACTGCAGCGCGCGGATGCTTCCGATCCCGCCGCGGCTGCGGAGTTGCGTCGCCTCATCGGTCAGACAGAGGATCCCGCAGAGATTGCCCGCATGGCGCAGATTATTGCGGATTCGGGTGCGCCGGATGTCGTCGAGCAGCGCATCAACGATCTCACGCGCTCGGGCCTTGACCACCTCCACAATGCTCAGGTCTCCCCCGAGGTTACGGAGACTCTGGAAGAACTTGCTCACAAGTCCACGGCCCGCCGGATGTAGCATGGCTCGTCCCACAACCACGCGCGTGCCCCTGCGCATTCCCCACCCCCTGCCTTTGGGCATCATCGCCGCTGTCGTGCTGGCACTCGCCTCTTTCTCCGGTGGCGCTACCCGCAACCGCGGTGGCTTCCTTGAAGCGCTCAATATCGGCTTTCTAGCTTATGGCCATGGCCGCAACATCGGCATGGTCCTCTATTGGGTAGGCCTTTTCGGCTTGGTTGCCGCGTGGGTTTTGGCCGGCCGCTACTTCATTGCCCCGCAGGTGAAGAACCCACAACCAGACGGCGCGCTGGCCGATATTCGTCGGATGCTGTTGTGCTGGGTTGCCCCTTTGTTGTGTGCGGCACCGCTGGCTTCTCGCGATGTGTATTCCTATCTCATGCAAGGCGCGATGGTGCGTGATGGCTACGACCCTTATGTTGAAGGAGCGGCGGTGAATCCTGGTCCCTTCCTCTTGGAGGTCTCCCACGACTGGCGCAACACCACCACCCCTTATGGCCCATTGCACCTGTGGATGGGCAATGGTGTAACCCAGCTGGTAGGAGAAAACGTCGCCGCAGGCATCATCGTCTACAAGGCGATATCGGTCCTCGGCTTTGCCGCCATTGCCTGGTCAATTCCGCGCTTGGCGCGCAGCATCGGGGGCGATCCTGCCCTCGCACTCTGGCTGGGCGTAGCGAACCCGGTTATGCTCTTGCACCTCATCGGTGGCATGCACAATGAATCCATCATGGTGGGGCTAGTTTCGCTGGGTCTGCTTGCCGCAGTGCACCACAAGTTCCATGCCAGCCTCCTTCTGGTTGGCGTGGCGGTCTCGCTCAAGGCCACCGCTATTTTCGCTGCACCTTTTATCGTGTGGCTCATGCTGCACCACTGGGCACCGAAGGGGACGAAGCCCATCAAGCGCTTCGGAGTCTTCCTCCTGTCCGGTTTCCTTGCTGTGGTGGAGGTCGCGCTGGCGGTGGCGGCGATTACGTGGGCGTCGGGAAGCTCGTGGGGTTGGTTGTCACAAATCAGTGGCAATTCCAAGGTCATCAACCCTCTAGCCGGCCCTACCCTGCTCGCTGACATCCTCGTGCCGCTCATCCAGGTCTTCTCCCCCGATACCACCTATAACGGTGTGCTCACCGCGCTGCGCTCGGCCGCGATGATCCTCATGCTCCTCGGCCTCGTCCTCGTATGGTGGTGGGGCCGCACGGGCGTGCGCCGGGCTATCGCTGCCACGGCCGCTGCTTACCAGGTGGCATTCGTCTTCAACTCTGTGACGCTCCCCTGGTACTATGCCTCCGTGCTCACGCTCATGGGAACGTTCCGCCCGCCATTGCCCTTGATCAAGCTCACCACCGGTGTGGCCATATTCATCGGCGTCGCCTTTGCCGGCGACGGTAACCACCAGCTGTATAACTGGTTCTGGGATATCGCCATGGTGGTCGTAGCTTGGTCAGCAACGCAGTGGATTTTCGATGGTGTTCCACGAACCACCGCGACCCCGAAACCCGATGAGGGTTCTAAAACGCCGAAGCCTGTGCGCGCCGAATAACCTCGCGCGCTAGGTGTCCGTGCAGCGCGTCAATGGGGCGGCCTGGCAAGGAATCATCTTCGGTAAATAGGTGCGCCAGAATCTCGTTGTCACCCCACCCGTTGTCGGAGAGGACCGTGATCACTCCGGATACATGCTTGGAAATGACGCCTTTGGCGTTGAAGAATGCTTCCGGAACGAGGCGCTCTCCCTCGGCATTGCGCCACACAATGAACTTGCGCGCATTGAGCAGATCGAAGACACGGGTGATCGGTAGATCGAGCCTCTCAGCGACCTCCTTCAGCGTCAGCAGCTTCTCCCCGGCGAGGAGCTGCGGCAGTTCTGGGTGCGGATTCTCGGTGTTTTTCTCAGACTTAGTCACGGACACAACTGTAGCCGGATCACACTTTGGGGCGCCGATCAGCCATACTGGAATCCATGACAAGGCTGAACGTGGGCGACATTCTTGAGGGACGCTACCGCATCGATCAGCCGATCGCTCGCGGCGGCATGTCCACCGTGTATCGCTGCGTGGACATGCGTTTGGGCCGCGCAGTAGCCGCCAAGGTGATGGATGAGCGCTATCACGATGATCCTGTCTTCGTTACCCGCTTCGAGCGCGAAGCCCGCGCGATGGCGCAGCTGAGCCACCCCAATCTCGTCGCCGTGCATGACTTTTCCGCGGATGGATTGCCCATCTATCTCATCATGGAGCTCATCACCGGAGGTACCTTACGCGAACTCCTTGCAGAACGCGGGCCCATGCCGCCGCATGCCGCAGCCGGCGTCATGCACTCCGTGCTGGCCGGGCTCACCGAAGTCCACCACGCCGGCCTAGTGCACCGCGATATCAAGCCGGATAATGTTCTGATCACGGATAGCCATCGCGTCAAGGTCGGCGATTTCGGTCTGGTTCGCTCCGCTAAGGCGGAGCACGATAGTTCGGGCCAGATCGTCGGTACCGTCAGCTACCTCTCCCCCGAGCAAGTCACTGGCGCGGACATCACGCCGGCTTCCGACGTGTACTCCGCAGGAATCGTGCTCTTTGAATTGTTGACCGGCACTGTCCCCTTCCGCGGCGATACCCCGCTGGCGCACGCCACCGCGCGCGTGCACGAGGATGTGGTGGCGCCTTCCTCCCGCATCGAGGGGGTGCCCATGCTTTTCGACGCCCTCGTGGCCACCGCCACTGCACGCCAGCCAGCCGAAAGGTTTGCGGATGCCGGCGAATTCCTCGATGCCTTGGATGATGTCTCCCGCGAGCTACAGCTCCCGAAGTTCACTGTCCCCATCCCGCGGAACTCGGCTGCCGCACGTACTGCTGCCGTGCCAACGGATTTTTCGGGCACGGACAATACCCGGGTCTTTGAAGCGACCTCAGCTATCCCTGCGCCCCAGCCCCCAACGCGGGAAACCCGGGTAGAGCCGCGCAACGACGCCTTCCTCCCGCCATCCGCGCCTGTAGAGCCTCCGGCGCCCTCCCCTGCGGTGCCGGAGCCTTCTGCCCCCGTTCCCCCAGCCGGTGCCGAGGAAGAGCCGGAAGAACGGCCTTTGAGCAATCGCAGCGCGATTGCTCTCATTGGCTTCCTCGTCCTCGTCATCCTCGCCACCTTGGCCGTCGCGGTGGCGGCCTGGTGGTTTGGCTCCGGAGAATACGGCACGTGGCCGATTCTCTGGAGGCCGTATTAGCCTGCGCAACTTCTAGTTGCGCAGCATCTCAGCGATCAGGAAGGACAGCTCCAGCGACTGCTGGGTGTTCAGGCGCGGGTCCACGGCGGACTCGTAGCGGCCCGGCAGATCCACGTCCGTGATGTCCTCCGCACCGCCGAGGCACTCGGTGACGTCCTCACCTGTGAACTCCAGGTGGACGCCGCCCGGGTGGGTGCCCAGCTCGCGGTGCACCTCGAAGAAGCCTTGGACCTCGTCGACGATCTTGTCGAAGTGGCGAGTCTTGTAACCGTTCGATGCCGTGAAGGTATTGCCGTGCATCGGATCAGACTGCCACACCACCTTGTGGCCGGAGTCCTCCACTGCCTTGATGATCGGGGGCAGCACAGAGCGCACCTTATCGTGGCCCATACGGGCAATCATGGTGAGGCGGCCCGGCTCGCGGTTCGGGTCAAGCTTCTCCGCGTATTCCACTGCCTGCTCCGGCGTCACGCCAGGGCCAAGCTTGATGCCCACGGGGTTTCCAATGATGGAAGCAAAGGCCACGTGGAAGTCCTCGAGACCACGGGTGCGCTCACCAATCCACAGCTGGTGCGCGGACAGGTCATAAAGCTTGGTTTCGCCGTTAGAGTCCGTACCCAAGCGCAGCATGGAACGCTCGTAGTCCTTCAGCAAGGCCTCGTGGGAGCAGTAAATCTCCGCCGAACGCAGGGTCTCGTCCGAAACCCCACAGGCGTTCATGAAGGCCAGGCCGTTCTCAATCTCATCCGCCAGAGCTTGGTAGCGTGCACCCGCCGGGGAGTTGGCCACGAATTCACGGTTCCACTCATGGAGGCGGTACAGGTCTGCGGTTCCGGAGTGGGTCAGCGCGCGGACCAAGTTCATTGCCGCCGAGGAGTTCGCGTAGGCGCGAATCATGCGGGCGGGATCGTGGCGGCGGGACTCTTCGTTAGCTTCCACGCCGTTGACGATGTCACCGCGGTAGTTGTACAAGCCATTCGCGTCCAGATCAGAGGAGCGTGGCTTCGCGTACTGGCCGGCGATACGCCCCAGCTTCACCACCGGGGTGGACGCGCCGTAGGTCAACACCACGGCCATCTGTAGCAGCGTCTTGATGTTGCCGCGGATGTGCGGCTCAGTGTTGGATTCGAAGGTCTCCGCGCAATCGCCGCCCTGGAGGAGGAAGGCTTTGCCCAAGGCGACGTCGGCAAGCTTGCGCTTGAGATCCTCAACCTCCGGGGCCACGACGATAGGCGGTACGGATTCAAGAATCTTGCGGACGTTATCAGCCTGCAGCTGATCCCAGCTCGGCTGCTGCTTTGCCTCGCGGGAAATGGCGTCTTGGAACTTCTCATTGATCCCCTCCGGTAGCGGCGGCAGATCAGGAAGCACTTCTTTGGGAATATCTACTGTCCAACTCACACCCAGTATTTAACCATCTTGGGCCTGTCACGCGTTAGTTAATGGTCTTTTCGGCTGCGGTATTAATTCACGTTTAATGTACGCGGTTGCCCCTAGTCAGCGGCAAATGCTGCTCGCAGACTCGAAACTTAGCCAGATTATGGCGGGCGTCGACCAACGCATCGTGGTTGCTATTGGGCACTGGAGGCAGCTTAGGGCGGCCGGCAAACTCCCAATACTGCTTCAGTTCCCGGGTATATCGCGGCATCCCCTTGGGCAGCCTAGCCATGTCTCCCCAGAGTTGCGCGAGAACCACGTGGTCATAGGCTCCTACCCAAGCCCACAGCTCGATAGGCGTGGAATGCCGGCCCAAGAATTTCAAGAGCTCTTCGCGGATGGTCTCGCGCGATTTCCAAACTGGGTCTGCGGGGCTTGGCAATTTATCCAAGACGTTCTCCCGCACCCACGCATTGGCCTTCGCGGGATCGAAGTCTGTGGACACCGCGTAGTACTCGCTTCCGTCTTCCCCGACAATACCGATGGAGACCAGCTCAATGGTCGATCCGTCCTCAATGAATTCGGTGTCGTAGAAGTAGCGCACGTCCTGTAATCCTAGTCTCTTGCCCACATACGTCTCTCCACTGGGGCCTATACTCTACCGTGTGAAGAAAGCTCTCTACTCTCCCCTTCTCCCCTTGTTCATAGCAGGGCTGGCCTCCGTGGCATGGATTATTCAGCCTGCGGCGTTGTTCAGCAGTGGCAGCATTGTGCCTTCCTACCACATTGACCTCGATGTTTATCGTGAGGGGGGACGCGCGCTGCTACGCGGAGAGAATCTGTACGCCCAAAGCTATGTCCTCGACAACGGTTTTTCGCTGCCGTTCACGTACCCGCCTTTTGCCGCAACGCTTTTCGCCATGGTGTCATGGCTACCGCTGTGGCCACTGTCCATTCTTCTCACTGCGGCATCGGTGGCAGCGCTCTGGGTCTGCCTCTACGCCGTCCTCTCTCGAAGCTGCACCACTCACAGGCCCGGTTGGTGGTCCTCGTGGGCATTGTGCGCCTGCTTGCTGACCGAGCCGATTACTGAGACACTCAGCTTCGGTCAAGTAAACCTCCTGTTGACCGCGGCAGTCATTGTGGATTGCCTGATACTGAGGCCCCGCAACCCATGGCGTGGAATTCTGACAGGCGCAGCTATCGCTATCAAGCTCACCCCCGCGGTCTTCCTCGCCGTGTTTTTCGTTCGCCGAGACTGGCGCGCTCTTGCCACGGCGGTGGGGGCTTTTGTTGCCTGCGGCGTGGTGGGCTACCTCGCCTCCCCAGCGAGCTCCGCGGTGTATTGGACCGATACCATCCGGGATTCCTCCCGCATCGGTGGGCTGGCCTACTCGAGCAATCAATCACTCCGCGGCCTGCTCAGCCGCATCGTCCCAGAGCAGGCAACGGACCTCTGGATAATTGGGTGCCTCATCATCGTGGTGACGTTGTGGTGGGTCATGGAGCGCACATCCTCACAGATTGAGCTCGTGCTGCTGGCCTCGTCGGCAGCGCTGCTGTGTTCGCCAGTCTCGTGGTCGCACCACTTCACGTGGCTGTGCTTGGCGGCGGTGTATCTGACTGCTCGCCGCCGCTGGTTCTTTGCCGGCCTCACATGGCTGGTTCTGGTAGCTCGCGGTCACTGGCTTGTCCCCCACGGCGAGCAACTGGAACTGACGTGGTCGTGGTGGCAGCAGATTCCGGGCAATGACTACTTCTTGCTTGTCGTATTCCTCGTTGCGTTGAGCTGCTTGCTCAAGCTCACGCCCGCGGAGGAAGGTTCCTTCTTCCGCCGACTGGCACCGATCGCCGGCGGGGTCAGCGTCCAGCCTAAGACAGGTACCTTGCCTAGGGCCCATAGGGCCAAGGACGCAACAGCGCAATAAAGCACGCACATGCTGAGCCAGAACCAGGTGTTTTCCAGTGGCCATTGACCCGCCAGGGTGACCTCCCGCGGGTGGAGCGCCATGGGGTAGCCATAAAGAACCGTCAGGCCGATGGGGTGCCCCAGGTAGATGGGCAGCGTGTGCGAACCGATAAAACGCAAACCAGTAGACAAGACCGGAATATAAGACACTGCTACCGCCACCGCGATTCCTACCGGAACCTCGAAGAACTGCTCTACCATGCGGACGAGGATGTGAACGTCATCCCGCACCAGTGCCTCCGCGCCAGGTAGCAGCCAGGTGACATCGACTTCCCCTGCGTAGTTATCCCACGCGCGGCGGATGGAAAATCCGATGGCATAGGCCACGGTCATCCCGGAATATGCCCAGAAGCTACGGTGATCCCATGTTCCCTTAAACGGTGCCTCGATGGCGGCGGCGAATGCGGCAATGGCATCCCGAAAATAGGCAGCACCAACGAATACCGGGAGGAACATGATGGCTTTTGCAATCGAGGTGTACTGCGCCTGCCAAGCGATGAACAGAATCGGGGTAAAGCTCAGCGCCATCGCTGCCCACCCGGGCAGCTTGCGTACGCACCAGAGGAAGATATTGAACAGAATCAGCGCATGCAGGAACCAGGCCATGGAATGCCCCACTAGGAGGCTTGCGGCCATCTGATCAACATCGAAAATAGGGTCCCCGAATACCCAGTGGTATTCCACGCGCTTAGTCTGCAGCTCCACGAGCATCCACACGACATAAGGCACTAGGAAGTACCACAGGCGGCGGGTGAAAAGCTCGGCAAAGCTGAAGCGAAACACCTTTTGTGCGAAGAAGCCGCTCACCAAAAAGAACAAAGGCAAGCGCAAGGGGTCCAGCCACACGTTAAAGGCAGCCAGCCACGTGTCCTTGGATTCCGGAACCGTGAGCGTGATGTGCAGCAGCACGACGCCCAGGATGGAGATCCCCTTTGCTACATCGGGCCAAGCTAATCGCTGTTTCGGGGAGGAAGTCACTGACTACCGCGCCTCCGAACCGGGCTCGGCCCCTTCCGGGTAGCCGTGTCCGGCTTGCAGGGAAGCCTTGACATCAGAAGCGTAGACGTCGACATAAGGTTCGCCCGTCAACTCCGAGAGTTGCTTCATCACGTAATCCGTAAAGTCACGAGCGGTGGCGTGATCCTGCGGGTCGAGGTTGCGCTCAGCGGCCCATGCTCGGGGGTCGATGGGTTCTCCCACGCGCATGCCGACGCGAACGGGGCGCGGAATCCACGAGCCGATTGGATTGGCCTTCCGGGTATTGATCATGGCGATGGGAATGACCTTCTCACCCGTAGTCAGCGCGATGCGCGCCATGCCGGTGCGCCCCTTGTAGATACGCCCATCAGGTGAGCGAGTTCCCTCCGGGTAGATGCCAAAAAGATCTCCGCGGCCAATAATGCGTTCCGCGCTCGCCAGCATCGCGTCACTAGCGTCCTTGTTGACGCGGTCAATCGGCACCTGCCCGACCGAGCTAAAGAACCACTTTTGCATGCGGCCGACGAAGCCGGGGGTAGTGAAATACTCGCTCTTTGCCAAGAAGGTAATCTGCCGCGGGCACAGAAGCGGGAAGTAGAAGGAATCCATCACCGCTTGGTGGGAGGAGGCCAAGATAGCCGGTCCGGACTCCGGGATGCGATCCATTCCTTCGGACCATGGGCGGTTCCACACTCGAAGGGCCGGGCCGAAAAAGATGTGCTTGAAGGCCCAGTACCACTTGTTTCGCATCGCTTATAGTCCTATCTGTATGTGCCGAACAGGCAGTGCTGCCCGGTGAAAGAAAAATGTGCGGTGTTAACCTCGGTGCTCCTGGCGGGCGAGATCAGCGACTCCGATCATACCTGCCGCCGAACCCAACTTCGCGGTTGCGACTCGGGCCAGGGGCCTGTGACCGGCCCCGACAATCTGGCTAGCCATGGACTCCCGCGCTTGATCTAGGTAAAGATCCGCGTCCTGGGACACCCCGCCGCCGATTACAATCAGCTCTGGATCGAGCACATCTGCCACCATGGACAACCCCTGCCCGAGCCACTGGCCGAAGTTCTCCATGACGGCCAATCCCAGTGGATCACCTTGTCGAGCCGCAGCGGTGATCTCCTCGCCGGAGGGGTTTAGCGGAAGGGCGGTATCATAGTCGCCGCGCAATTCCTCGCAGGTATCCGGCAATGCGGTGCCGGAGGCGTAACGCTCGAGGCAACCACGCTTGCCGCAGGAGCACAGGCGCCCACCCGGTGACACGACAAGGTGCCCAAACTCTGGTGCGGTACCGAAAGCTCCTCGGTAGATTGTGCCGTTAGTAAAAAGCGTGGCACCAATGCCGGTTCCCACGGCAAAAAAGACCCAGTCCTTCGCACCCCGTCCAGCACCGAAGCGCCATTCCCCCCAAGCAGCCGAGTTAGCATCGTGTTCTAGGCGAACCGGGATGTCCATACGGTTGCTGAGGATCTCGCGTACTGGGGCATCACGCCACGGCAAATGCGGTGCGAAACGAACGACTTCACACTCGGGATCCAAAAAGCCTGCGAGAGCAAGCCCCACGGCCTCGATGTCATGGGATGCGGCCAGATTGTCTACGCAGCGCACGATGTCATCTTCGAGTGTTTGCGCATCCGTGGCGGTGGGCACACTCAGCGAATCCACAATCTCTCCGGAGGGATCAATCACCGCAGCACGCAGGTTGGTTCCACCGATATCGAACCCGATGGTGAGGCCAGCGTGGCCGCCTTCAGCGGAGGGAAAGTGTTCAAGCATGACTAGTAGGATATACCGCGTCCTGCCCACGATCACATTCAAGAACCTCACGCAATCGTGCGCCCATAATCTCCCACGTCCAATGCTCTTCCACGTGGCGCCGTCCAGCTTCCCCCATACGGTGGGCGCCGGGGACGTCGCCAAGCAGCGTGCACAACGCTAGCTCAAGCTCCGGCACCGAGGAACCGCGCACAACTATGCCCGTCTCCGGCGTTACTGTCTCCGGCGCACCGCCGGAATCCCCTGCAACGACTGGTAGGCCCGCCGCCTGCGCCTCTAGGTAGACAATTCCCAGGCCTTCGACGTCGAGGCCGCCACCCCGGGTGCGCGCCGGCATGGCAAACACGTCGGCGGCGTGTAGCGCCATCCGCAATTCCGCCGTATCCCGTGCTTCCTGCACCACGGCGTCCGGGCAGTACAGGCGCGCAAGCTCACGCACAGTCGACTCATAACGACCGCGCCCGATGATGAGCAACTGGGCATCTGGAATTCGCGCGCGCACTTCCGGCATTGCGCGCAGCAGCTGGTCTTGGCCTTTCCGCGGGACCAAGCGGGAGATGCAGACGATGACCGGGCCTGGGCCTAGCCCGAAGTGCTCCCGTGCTGCTTGTTTCTCCTCCGTCGTAGTCGGGGTGAAATCCTCCAGGTTGACCGCCGAGGGCAGGTGCACCCACTGGGCACGCGTGCCGAGCGCGGGCTCGAGCCTGTTGCGCGTGTACTCAGAGATATACGTGATGACATCTGCATTCTGACCGATTCTGCGCAAGGCTTGCCGCGCCAAGGGAAGCATGGACCACCCCACCTCATGCCCGTGCGTCGTTGCCACAATGCGGCTTGCCCCAGCCGCACGCGCGGACGGCGCCATAAGCGCCAGCGGAGCTGCAGCACCAAACCAGACTGTCTCAATGTTGTTTTCACGAATGAGCTGCTGCATACGACGAGCTGTGGCGGGCGTCGGCAACATAATGCTGCGTGGCCAGCGGACCACGGTATAGGGCAGCGTCGCGTCATACTCCGCGGCAGCGTCACTATCTTGAGTCGAGGCGAAGACCACGACATCCTGCGGGTTGAGGGTGGCTAGAAAATCTCGAAGATAGGACTGAATCCCGCCAATAGTAGGCGGGAAGTCATTGGTGACGAGGAGGGTGCGCGCCATAGCCTAGTAACGAACAGCGCCTTGGACGGGCATGGAATTAAGCGGCACCACGGCCACGGGCACACCATAGGTGGAGGCGTGAACTACTTGGCCATCACCGATATACATTCCCACGTGGGTCACGCCGGGATAGTAGCCCACGATGTCCCCTGGCTGCAGCTGATCCATCGGCACTGGTGTGCCACCGGCAAGCTGCGCCTGGGAGGTACGTGGAATGCTCTTGCCCATCTGTTGGTAGCTCCACACCATGAGACCCGAACAGTCAAAGGCATCGGGACCGGTAGCACCCCACCCATAGGGAGCGCCGATGCGGGTAAGAGCGGCCTCGACGGCGGCGGAGCCAGAGCCATCAGCCAACGCGGCTAGGTCAAGACCGGAAGACCCGCCGAAGTGCTGGATCCACGCCTCCCGCGCTTCGGGGCTGAGGCCATCAACGGTGGCTTCTAGTTCCTTCTGTTGTTCCTCCAGCTCGGCCTTTTCCTTGAGAACAGTATCCCGCTGTTCCTGCAATTCATCACGCTTGCGGCGGGCTTCCGCGGCAGCATCGACAGCTTCCTGGTGCGCATCATCTGCGGCGGCAGAGGCAGCTACCATCGCATCTTCTTCACGTTTCGCAGCCTTGGACAAAGCGCCCAGGTAGCCCATGCGCTCGACCGCGCTGGCGACGTCATTGGCGTTAAGAGCAGCCGAAACTGAGGTCGATGCAGCATTCCTGCGATAACGCTTTTGCGCGAGCGCATCGATGCGTTCCTGTTGCGCAGCTACCGCCGCGGAGGCGTCCTCGGAACTGCGGTGCGCTTCCTCGGCCTTGCGGTCCAACTCTTCAATGGCCTTCTCCGACTCGGCGAGCTCATCCTCAAGTCCCTTGACCTCTTCGCCCTTGGCAGACACGCGCTGGGCGACGTCCGCCATACGCTCAATGAGGCCAGGGAGATCTTCAGGATCCTGCGCTTGCGAGGTGCTTTCCTGCTGCTGCTCAGGAGAAACCTCCTGGGACACAGCCGATGGTGAAAGGACGACAACTGGAGCTGGGCTCAAGGCAAGTGCAGCGACCGCACACACAAGGCCACGACGCGACATGGATACCCCCGAAACTTAGAGAAGGTTAATAGCTGACTGAATTATACCCACAGCCGAGCAAAAACATAGCGGTTACAAGAATAGCCGAGCCCCTTCCCTACCCTCACCATCAACATGGCAAGAGCAGCGGAAGGGGTTGAAAAGACTACCCAGCGCGCTTAGAAGCGAACTGCGGAGTGAATCGGCATGTAGTGCAGGGAGCGCTCGCCCACCGGGGTGCCGGAGTTCAGAGCGTCAATGATGGTGCCATTGCCAGCGTAGATGCCGACGTGGGATGCACCGGAGTAGTACACGATGATGTCGCCCGGCTGCAGCGCATCGAGGGACACCGGGGTACCTGCGGAAGCCTGCGCCTGAGAGGTACGCGGGATGGACACACCAGCCTGCTGGTAGGCCCAGGAGGTCAGGCCAGAGCAATCGAAGGCGCTCGGACCATTGGCACCGTAGACGTACGGGGAACCGATTGCGGAACGAGCGGCTGCGAGCACCTTCTCGCCCACAGACTGGGACGGTGCCGGGGCTGCGGCGGCCGGGGTCTCAACAGCAGCGGCGTAGCCGCCACCCTGGTTAGCCCTGAAAGCCGGGATGTAGCGGTCAACGTTCGGCAGCTGCTGGATGTTCGGAACGTTCTCCAGGCCGGCAACCTCGAAGCGGATGTCGGTGTTCGGAACAACAACCTCGGCGGCGTTGGCGGCTGCCGGGGTGACAACTGCTGCGGTTGCTGCAATAGCAGCGGTGGATGCAATGCGACGGGTGTTTAGGTTGCCCTGACGACGGTGCTTAGCCACGAATTTAAACTCCAAATCTTCCTGCGCGCCTACTTTCTCCGCCAAAGAAGGAAAACCTTGCATTTGCCTTCGCAACGCGGAAAAAGCTCTGACCCAAGGGACGGGCCTAGCGTTCGACGATGACCCATTCCTGTAGAGCCATCTCCACTCGGCCCCCGAATTTTTAGGAGGGGCCAGACGCGGCGCTTAAATCTTCAGTTCGTATTGAGCACCGGTGATGTGTACACCGTGTCGGTAACTCAATGTCTCGAATAGGTTACGAAACCATCACAAGCGATGTCGAGTCAGAAACGCAAAACCAACCCCGTTACCGTCCTGTTATCAAATGGCAACCTAAACGACATAGTGTGGAATTTTTTCACTCCAGTGCACAATAACTATCGTCGGAAGCATGGCCTGAGCAGCGACATCAGCGCCTCAGGGGCGCGCCACGATCGCTAGACCATTGACACAATACGTCAACGGGAAAGCTTCACAAAACTAGTGATGTAACCTTCGTCACACCGCCGTAATGGGCTTTAACAAAAGCCCCATTTGACCCACTACCAACTCCCATCCGAGCCTCAAACAGCACGGACCGTTGAAAGAAATCCCTCTCCCAGCACCGCACGCATTCCGCCTTTCAGCACTCGCGAACAACGGCGATGCAACAATAGCCATACATATAAAGAGAGAAGCTCGAAAAGCGCACTGTTCAATCACGCACGACACTCATCGCAGCGATTCCGGCCACGGGACCGAGCAATCCGCTTGAATTCAACTACTAAGGACGCTCGAAACCTAAGGGAATCATGAATTCTGGAACTTACCGCTTGTCTCAGTAATAGGCCCCGCCTCTTCCCTTGAATCTCTTCCTACCAACGCCGGGAACTCCAACTAGCGCACCGGTCTCACCGAAAGAACAGATCTTCAATTAGAAAGGGGCTTAAGCACCCTCTAGCCCTATTAGCACGCATCAGGGGCCCGCATAAGGGGCAAAAAATGAGAAAGCATCCCGTCCATCGAGTGGACGAAACTCATTGCTCTATATATAGATTGCCCTTTATCCGCGCCGCTCATGCACGGACAGAAGGGCCCCTACCCACTTACCCCATGGAGATCACTGCTTAGGAAGCGAAGCAAGCGGAAGACCGCAAGAGCCCGTCGTGACCGGTCAGCCAAAGGCTGACCGGGACTTCACTTAATACGCCTCATACAAATAAACGCTGAAAGCCCGTACCCCCTCCCTAGTACATGGAAGGCGGTACGGGCTCTGTGAGCGTGTTTCAGTGAGTGAAGGCGCTAAATGCGGCCATTCTCCTCGTCCTCGCGACGGTTAGCCTCGTTGAGCTGACGGAACATCTCCGTCTCCTCAGCGTGGTTCTCGTGGCGAATCTCGTTGACGCGGGACACGATAGCCGGGTCATCGGTGGAGAAGATACCCTGCGTCTCGGAATCAGCCAGACCAAGCTGGTTAAGCTGCTTCGGAACCTGGGCGCCAGCGTACTCGAGCGGAATCGGATGGCCATGATCATCGACCGGACCGAGCGGCTGGTGAACCTCGATGAAGGCACCATTCGGCAGCTGCTTGATGACGCCGGTCTCAATACCGTGCTCCAGCACCTCACGGTCGGAGCGCTGCAGACCAACACAAATGCGGTAGGTCATAAAGTATGCAATCGGCGGCAGGACAATCAGACCGATACGGCCAACCCAGGTCATCGCATTCAGCGAGATTTGGAAGAAGTGTGCCACGTGGTCGTTACCACCAGACAGCGTTACCAGCAGGAAGAAGACGATGGCAGCCGCACCGATAGCGGAGCGAACCGGAACGTCACGCGGGCGCTGCAGGAGGTTGTGGTGAGCGTCGTCGCCAGTCAGCTTCTTCTCAATGAAGGGGTAGGCGAAGAGCAGGACAACCATCAGACCACAGAGCAGTGCAACCCAGAAGGCAGACGGAATGGTGTAATTGCCGATGTAGAGCTCCCATGCCGGCATGACACGAGCAACACCATCAGTCCACAGCATGTAAATATCCGGCTGGGAACCAGCGGAGACCTGGGACGGGTTGTACGGGCCAAGGTTCCAAATGGCGTTAATCGTCATCAGACCAGAGATGAGAGCCAGCACGCCGGCAACCATCATGCCCATGCCGATGGCCTTCGTAGCGAAGACCGGCATAATGCGAACACCGACAACGTTGTTCTCAGCGCGACCCGGTCCAGGGAACTGGGTGTGCTTCTGGAACCAGACCATGATGAGGTGAGCTGCGATGAGGCCCAGGATGATGCCCGGGATAACCAGCACGTGCAGGATGTAGAAGCGGTCCAGCATCAGGTCGGACGGGAAGTCGCCACCGAAGATGGCCCAGTGCAGCCAGGTACCGATGATCGGCAGACCCAGGATGATGGCGGACATGATTCGCAGACCAACACCGGAGAGCAGGTCGTCCGGGAGGGAGTAACCGAGGAAGCCCTCGACCATGCCCAGAAGGATCAGAGCGCAACCGATAATCCAGTTAGCCTCACGCGGGCGGCGGAACGCACCGGTGAAGAAGATGCGCAGCATGTGGGCAATCATGGACATCATGAACATGAGTGCTGCCCAGTGGTGCATCTGGCGGACGAAGAGGCCGCCGCGCACCTCAAAGGAAATATCCAGCGCCGTTGCATAAGCGCGGGACATCTCGACGCCGTTCAGCGGAGTGTAGCCGCCGTCATAGATGACCTTCGTGATGGAAGGATCGAAGAACAGCGCCAAGTAGATGCCGGTCAGCACCAAGATGATGAAGCTGTACAGTGCCATCTCACCGAGCATGAAGGACCAGTGAGTGGGAAAGACTTTGTTGAGCTGGGTACGCAGGACGCCGGCAGCGGAGTACCGCTCGTCCATGTTGTTACCCATCTGTGCAAGTTTGTTACTCATTATGACTTACGCTCCCAGAATGCAGGTCCGACGGGCTCGATGAAGTTGCCCTTTGCAATGAGGTAGCCCTCTTCGTCTACGTCAATCGGCAGCTGCGGCAGCGCACGAGCGGCCGGGCCGAAGACCGGCTTGCCGTAGTGCAGTGCATCGAACTGCGACTGGTGGCACGGGCAAAGAATGCGGTTGGTCTGAGCCTCGTACAGCGAGGTCGGGCAACCAATGTGGGTACAAATCTTGGAGTAGGCGTAGTAATCGCCGTAGTGGAAGTCTTCCTGACCCTTGCGCTCGATGGCCTTCTTGGCATCATCGTTGCGCAGGCGGATGAGCATCACGGCGTTACGGTTGCCATGGATGGAGTGCATGTGGTTGGTGTAGACATCCTTATCCTCGGAGTACTCAGCACCATCGTTGACGTCCTCAGCAGCCAACGGGAAGACGGTCTCCATACCACCGGCAGCGAGATCCTCCGGACGCACACGCACCAGGCGGGTAACACCGCGCGTGGTGTAGTGAGAGCCGGACTCACCCTCGTGCTTCTCAGCGATGGTACCGGTGTCGCGTGCGAGGTAGAGCTTGACGCCCTTCTCGTGCATGGTCCAACCGGAGGTCCACAGTGTGCCGTCACCGGTGTAGTCCAAGTCGTGGCGCTTCTTCCACGGGTTGTTGATAGCGCCGCCGAGCGGAGCAATGACGGTAAGGCCGAAGAGAACGCCAGCACCGCCGAGCAGACCCATGATGGTCTTACGACGACCCAGAGTCGAAGTGGTCCAGGAGTCGTTGAGGAGTGCGGTCAGCGTGCGACGGTCAACCTCTTCGGAAGGACCATCGTGGCGACGCTGAACGGAAATCTCCTCGGGGAGAATCTTCTTGACGTACTGGACAATGGCGAAGCCCAGGCCCAGGATGCACAGACCAGAGGTCAGGCCAAGCAGCGGGGTGTAAAGGGTATGCCACCACAGGCCATCCTCACCCAGCATCTTGTACTCCCACGGCCAGAAGAGGTACACGCCAAGGAAAGCGATACCCATCAGGACGGAGATGATAAGCCAGAAGGTGACATTGCCGGCAGCGCGCTTCTCAGCGGGGTCTCCCTCGACTGGGAAGCGCTCCTTGCGGAAGGCAACGGTGACATCATCCAGCTCGGTACCGAGCGCTGCGAGCTCGTCGTTGCTCATAGCATCGAGCTCTTTACGAGAGTAATTCTTCTTTACGTTGCTCATGAGCGAGATCCAATCCACATAGCGGCAACGCACAGAAGGCTGATGCCGATAATCCACATTGCCAGGCCCTCAGCCACCGGACCGAGGCCGCCGAGCGACCAACCAGCCGGAGACGGGGTTTCCTTCGCAGACTTGAGGTAGGCGATGATGTCCTTCTTCTCATCTGCGGTCAGCTGACGGTCAGAGAACTTAGGCATGTTCTGCGGACCGGTCAGCATTGCCTGGTAGATCTCCTGCTCGTTGGCGGGGTCTAGCGGCGGAGCGAACTTACCAGAGGAAAGGGCGCCTCCCCTACCGGTGAAGTTGTGGCAGGAGGCGCAGTTCATACGGAAGAGCTCGGAGCCTTTTGCTACGTCCTCTGCCTGGATCTGACCGTTGTAGTTAGCGCCGCGCAGGGACTCCTGCGCAACGGAGCCATCCTCGTCGTAGACGATGTCGGCACCGCCACCGTTGGCAGCGACGTAGGCGGCAAGCGCCAGGGTCTGCTGCTCGGTGTAGCGCGGAGTCTTGCGCTCCGCCTGAGCGTCGTTAGACATCATCGGCATACGGCCGGAGTGAACCTGGAAGTACACGGAGCCGGCGCCAATACCAACGAGGGAAGGACCGCGGTCCTGGATACCCTGCAGGTTCGCACCGTGGCAGGTGATACAAGCGACTTCGTAGATGTCCTTGCCCTCTTGGACGAGTGCCTGGTCATCCTTTGCGGCGGTGGCCACCTGTGCATCAGGGGTCAGGGCGGAAGCCAAGACACCTGCGCCGGTAAGCCCGATGCTCAGTGCAAAGACGCCAGCAAGCGTGCGCTTCGCCTTGCGGCGACGGCGGGTCTTCTTAGCCGCGGCAGTGGTGTCTTCCACTGCGGCGGGCTGCTGGATGTTATCCATCATTTTCCTTTAGATAACTCGTACATGGAGATGAATGACTGTAGGCCGGATATTCTCCGGCGACTACGACCTACTGAACTAGGTAGATGACTACGAACACGCCGATCCACACAACGTCAACGAAGTGCCAGTAGTAAGACACTGCCATTGCCGCGGTGGCCTGTGCAGGCGTGAACTTGGAGCGCGCAATGCGCGCCAAGATGATTCCGAAGGAAATCAGACCCGCAGTCACGTGGGCCGCGTGGAAGCCGGTCAGGATGTAGAAGACCGAACCGAACACGCTGGACTGAACAGTGACACCAGCCATGATCAACTCTGTCCACTCGAACGCCATGATGCCCAAGAAGACAACACCCAACGCGATGGTTACCGAGTACCAGAGTCGGAGCTTGTAAACGTCACCCCTTTCTGCTGCAAACACGCCGAACTGAGAGGTCACGGAGGAAAGAACCAGGACACTCGTAATGAGGAAGCCCATGGGCACGTTGATGTGCGCCGTGTGCTCTGCCCAGTCACCCTCCTGGCCGTTCGCACGCGAGGTGAACCACATCGCGAACAGTCCAGCAAAGAACATCAATTCCTGAGACAGGAACACGATGGTGCCGACGCTGACCATGTTGGGTCGGTTCAGCGCGGCAACACGTGGTGCTGCCATACCTTGGTTAGAAACTACGCTCGTCACGCATAACAGTATGGCTGGTCCAGCCGCATAAGTCATCTCATTTCCCCCCGATCTTTTGGAGGTTACGACCTAGACCTTCACAGTTTTAACCCTGGGTGCGGACCATAGGTCTTCCAGGAAATAGCCGGGAACTTTTTAGCACGCTTTACGACGCCCCATCCCTGCAGGTAGTGAGACTTGGCAACGATTGTTGCGAAGCCAGCAACAGGGCAAGAATCGGTACGTTTTCCCGCAGTTCAATTCCGGGCAGACCAACGCTAATGAGATAAATCACACCCGCCCCCGCCGGCGAAAGCGCAGGACTGCAACTTTCGGTTGACCCCCGTAAAAATGGCCGTTAACGTGCTGGAACTCTAGGCACAGACCTACAGTTACACGCTTTCGACAGTCGCCCACTCCCCCAGCGTTCCACCCGCAGCGAAATTCTTTCGCCAATTTTGGGAACTTTCCACAACACTGTACGACGCAGTCTTATCAACGACAACGCCCCCGCCACGATGCGTGGCGGGGGCGTGAGAAGTCGTGACGCTAGAAAGCGCGGGGGAAAGGGTTAAGCTTTAGTGCTTTTCCTTCGGAAGGCCATACTGCAGGGACAGGCCAGTCACGGAGGTGACGAGCAGGACTGCGCCCAGGATGATCATCCAGAAGTAGAGGTAGATGATGCCAAGACCCAGCACCGCAATGGAGCCAGTCATGCACAGTGGCCAGATGGAGCTCGGAGAGAAGAAGCCGAGGATACCGGCTGCGTCTTCAGTCTCCGCCTCTTCCCAATCTTCCGGTACGATGTCGGAGCGGTTTTCGGTGAAGTGCAGGTAGCCACCCAACATGAGGCAGAGAAGCATTGCGAGGACCATACCCACGATGCCAACCCACTCGGTGCCGTACATGTAGCCATCATCCTTGACGTAATTAACGCCAATGGTGTAGACGATGAGCGACACGAAGAGGTAGGTCGCGATGGAATAGAAGACCTTAGATGTTGCACGCATTTTCTATCAGTTCCTTTTCTTATGCCGCCTCAGCGGTGTCGACGAAGTTGTCGGCATCGCGGGTGTCGCGCAGAGAGTTGAACGGAGCGGTGGTAACTGCGTAGGGCTCTTCACCGATGTGCTCGAGAGCCTCGGCGTTGGTTGCCTGCGGGTTCTCCTCACGGAACTTGAGGTACTCGTTGAAGTCTGCGCGGTCAACGACGCGAATCTCAAAGTTCATCATGGCGTGGTAAGTACCGCACATCTCAGCACAGCGACCAACGAAGGCGCCCTTTTCCTCAATCTTCTCTACCTGGAAGCGACGCTCCTGAGAGTTGTTCTCCGGGTGTGCGTAGGCATCGCGCTTAAACAGGAACTCCGGAACCCAGAAGGAGTGGGAAACATCGCCGGAGGCGAGACGGAACTCAATCGGGGTGTCTACCGGCAGAACCAGGACCGGAACCTCTTCGGTGGTACCGACGGTCTCAATCTTGTTGAAGTTGAGGTAAGAGATGTCACCCATGGACTTACCGTGGATCGGGTTCGGGTTCTCAGTGCCCTCCGGATCCATGGAAGATTCCTCAGCGAGCTTCTGGCGCTCAGCATCGGCACCATCGTAGTTCTCGCCATCAACCTTGTTCTCGGCGTAGCCGAACTTCCAGTTCCACTGGAAAGCCGTGACGTCGACGGTAACTTCAGGGTTCTTATCCAACGCCGTCACCTTCTGCTGTGCCTGAACCGTGAAGAAGAACAGACCCATGATGATGAGAATCGGAATGATGGTCAGAGCCATCTCCAGCGGCACGTTGTACTGCAGCTGCTTCGGGAACTCGCCCTTGCCAGCCTTCTCAGCCTTCTTCGCACTCCAGCGGAAGATAGCGGTGAGGAACAGACCCCACATAATGAAACCGATAATCCATGCAGCAACCCAGACCCAGATCCAGAAGTTGTACATCGAGGTCGCCTCAGGGGTCACACCCTTCGGCCAACCCATGCCAAGGAGGTTCTCAACGGCCGTCGGTGCTGCGACGTCACAACCTGCCAGAGCTAGACCGCCCAGAGCGATGACGCCCGCTAGGCCCGCCTTACGGCCGAGGTTGCGTTGCTTACGCTGTCCCACGTGTGTTCTGCCTTTCTGTGCACACAAACTTCTCGAATACTCACAGAGCATTCCTACCCAATCAGGATAGAGGATCCTGCCTGAATTTCAGACCTTTTCGCTGGACTGATTAGACGCTGGCCCCGCTCTATAAATAGTGAACGTACGGGATGTTACCGGCCCACCTGCACAAGGTCACACCGACTACCCCACCCTCCCCCTACCCGCTATGACCCAATTCACAGAGCGTACAGCTGTGCATCATCCGAAAGTTCGCACCCTAACGGGGAGCGCGGCGCGGGGTTCGCAGATCCTCCGGATCCGGCCGTAAAGTGTGTCAAAGATGAAGCTTGATATATAAGGAGAAGCAAGTTTATGTGCGGACTCTGCGCGCTACTGAGCGCCGATCGCAATGCCACCCAGCACCTGGAGGCCCTCGAGCAATCCCTCCAGTGCATGCGCCACCGCGGCCCCGACGCTGCCGGCACCTGGCATGACGAGGATGCAGCCTTCGGCTTTAACCGTCTATCCATTATTGATTTAGAGCACTCGAACCAGCCGCTTCGCTGGGGCCCCGAGGACAACCCCGAGCGCTATGCCCTCACCTTCAATGGCGAGATTTATAACTACGTGGAGCTGCGCAAAGAGCTCAGCGCAGCTGGCTACACCTTCAATACTGAAGGCGATGGCGAGCCCATCGTCGTCGGCTACCACCATTGGGGCAAGGACGTTGTCGAGCACCTGCGCGGCATGTTCGGCTTCGTCATCTGGGATACCGAAACTCGGACGATGTTTGCCGCGCGCGACCAGTTCGGCATCAAGCCCCTCTACTACGCCACCACCGACGCCGGCGCCGTTTTTGCCTCTGAAATGAAGTGCATCCTCTCGATGGCCGATTCGCTGGGTCTAGACCTCAGCCTTGATAGGCGCGCCATCGAGCACTACGTGGACTTGCAGTACGTGCCTGAGCCGGAGTCCCTCCACGCCAATATTCGCCGCGTCGAGTCTGGCTGCACCGTTACGCTTCGCCCTGGCGAAAAAGTTGTATCTGAGCGCTACTTCAAGCCCCGCTTCCCCATTCAGCCAGTGAAGCAAGGCGAGGAGCAGAAGCTCTTCGATAAGATTGCCCGGGCGTTGGAGGATAGCGTCGAGAAGCACATGCGTGCCGATGTGACCGTCGGCTCCTTTCTCTCGGGCGGCATCGACTCCACCGCCATCGCAGCCTTGGCCAAGCGGCATAACCCGGACCTCCTCACCTTCACCACTGGCTTCGAACGCGAAGGCTACTCCGAGGTAGACGTAGCCGCCGAGTCCGCCGCAGCCATCGGTGTAGAGCACATCGTCAAGATCGTCTCCCCCGAGGAATACGCCGAGGCTGTACCGAAGATCATGTGGTACCTGGACAACCCCGTCGCGGATCCCTCCCTCGTTCCGCTGTACTTCGTGGCCCAGGAAGCCCGTAAGCACGTCAAGGTAGTGCTCTCCGGTGAAGGTGCGGACGAGCTCTTTGGCGGCTACACCATTTATAAGGAGCCACTCTCGCTAGCCCCGTTCGAGAAGATCCCCTCCCCGCTGCGCCGTGGCTTGGGCAAGCTCTCGCAGGTCCTCCCCGAAGGTATGAAGGGCAAGTCCCTGCTCAACCGCGGCTCCATGACCATGGAGGAGCGCTATTACGGCAACGCTCGTTCCTTCAACTTCGAGCAGCTCCAGCGGGTGCTCCCGTGGGCTAAGCCGGAGTGGGACCACCGCGAGGTCACCGCGCCGATTTATGCGCAGTCCCAGGACTTTGACCCGGTAGCCCGCATGCAGCACCTCGACCTGTTTACGTGGATGCGCGGCGATATTCTGGTCAAGGCCGACAAGATGAACATGGCCAACTCCCTAGAGCTGCGCGTTCCTTTCCTTGACAAGGAAGTGTTCAAGGTCGCGGAAACTATCCCCTATGACCTCAAGATTTCGCACGGCACCACCAAGTACGCGCTGCGCAAAGCCATGGAGCAGATTGTCCCGCCGCACGTACTGCACCGCAAGAAACTGGGCTTCCCGGTTCCCATGCGCCACTGGTTGGCCGGCGATGAGCTTTACGGTTGGGCCCAGGATCAGATCACGGAGTCCCAGACCGAGGACATCTTCAACAAGAAGGAAGTTCTGGAGATGCTCAAGGAGCACCGTGACGGAATCTCCGATCACTCCCGCCGCCTGTGGACGGTGCTGTCCTTCATGATTTGGCATGGCATCTTCGTGGAGGAGCGCATCGACCCGAAGATTGAGCAGCGCGACTACCCCGTGAAGCTCTAATAAGGATAAAGAATAAAAAAGCGAAGCCCTCGCCACACGGCGAGGGCTTCGGTATATCGTCTATGTGACTTTAATTGAAGGAGTCACCACAAGCGCAGGATCCGCCAGCATTGGGGTTATCAATGGTAAAGCCCTGGGCCTCAATAGTGTCGGAGAAGTCGATCTTGGCACCGGTGAGGTACGGGATGGACATCTTGTCCACAACGAGATTGACTCCACCAATGGTGTCTACCTTGTCACCATCCAGGGTGCGGTCATCGAAGTAGAGCTGGTAGCGCAGACCCGCGCAGCCGCCCGGCTGAACGGCAATGCGCAGTGACAGATCATCGCGGCCTTCCTGATCAAGCAGGGACTTTGCCTTAGCCGCAGCGGCCTCGGTCAGGATAACTCCGGTTGCAGACGCGGGAGCGGTCATGATTTCTCCTCATTATGTTTACGGAATTTTTTCTGGAGCCCACCCTACCCCCTCATACAAGAGGAAGAAAGGATGCCTCACAGTTCACTAGTGGTTCACTGGCGCCCTGTTCCCTCACCACAACGCCATCTCCCGCGGGCCTATTCCCGTTATGTCCGCGCGACCTTGTACGCTAAACAGCGTGAAACTTCCGTGGCAAAAAGATGACAAGACTTCTTCCCCCGCCGAGCACACCCCGGCGCCGGAAGAGCAACCCGCCGCCGAGAAACCGCACCGCAAGGGCTACACGCCGCCGAAGGGCCGCCCCACACCCAAGCGCGATGCGCAAGAAATCGCCCGCGGTGTTAAGCGAGATCCCCGAGGAATGTCGGACGCGCAGCGCTACCAGCACCGCAAGGAACTCAAAGCTTCCATGTCTAAGGCAGAGTGGAAGGAATACAAGCGCAAGGAGCGCCAAGAGTCCCGCGAGCGCAACAAGGTGGCACAGGAACGCATGGCCGCGGGCGACGAGCGCTACCTCCTCGCCCGCGATAAGGGCGATGTCCGCCGCTACGTGCGCGATTGGGTAGATTCCCACCGCTTCATTAACGAGTGGGTCATGCCCTTTGCCATCGTGCTGCTGGTGCTCATGTTCGTCAGCACCCGGGACCCGCGTCTGTCCCAGATCATCTCGATCGGCGCGATGGCGGTCATCGTGGTCTTCGCTGTCGAGGGCTTCTGGCTCGCGCGCAAGTGCAACAACGCCGTGCGCCTGAAGTTCCCCGGCACCACCGAGGCCGGTTTTGGTCTAGGGTTCTACGCGTACTCCCGCGCCTCCCAGCCACGCAAGTGGCGCACGCCGCGTCCGCAGGTGGAGCGCGGGGCCACCGTCTAGGCCGGAGGACACATGCCTGAATTCACCGCCGTTCCCCAGCTGCGCCCTTCAACCGCAGCACAACCAAACCGCATGGCAGAGATTGCTGCATGGCTGGCGGCAGCGCAGGATTCTTCGCAGGCCACAGCGCTTGAGCGGCCCCGGGCCGTCGTCTTTGAAAGCGCCCGCCCCAGCGCTGAACGCACTGTTGACGGCGTGGGTATCACGCA
Source organism: Corynebacterium sp. HMSC074C01 (assembly GCF_001814605.1). NCBI lineage: Bacteria > Bacillati > Actinomycetota > Actinomycetes > Mycobacteriales > Corynebacteriaceae > Corynebacterium > Corynebacterium sp. HMSC074C01. The sequence continues at coordinate 110,537 of NZ_KV817254.1, forward strand.
GCACTCCCCCGCTGATGAGGAACAGTGGCGCGATAATCTCCTCAGCGCTGCACAGCGGGCGGGGGCGGGCATCGACTTCGTCGAGTGCACCAGCAGCGGCTCCGAAAACTCTGAGCCGCGCGGCAGCACTACCGCCATGTCCCCTGCGGAGTGCGACTCCTTCGTAAGCCTAGGCATGACCACGGCAGATCGGGAGATCGATTCCGGCGCCGACCTGCTCATCGCGTCCGCTTGTGACATCGGCACGGAGACCGTTGCCACCAGTGTTATGGGCCGGATCACCCACACCGAACCTGTAGCGATCGTGGGGACGAATACGCTCGCCAGCGGTATCACGGATGCGCAGTGGAAGGCCCGCGTGAGCGTTGTGCGTGACTCCATGTTCCGCGCCCGCAACCTAGAGGGCTGGGAGGTCGTGCAGACCATCGGTTCCCCGGCTCTCGCAGCGTTAGTGGGTTTCATCGCGCAGGCCACGGCGCGGCGTACGCCGGTGCTTATCGACGGCCCCGTGGCCGCCACCGCTGCCGTCTTGGCCGAGCGCACCGCGCCCGGCGTGAAGGGCTGGCTGCGCGCTGGCAGTACGACCCCCGATCCGGCTTATGCCCTCGCACTCAAGGAGCTGGGCCTTAGCCCACTGCTTGATTTAAACCTGAGTGAAGGTTTCCCTCTCGGCGCGCTCGCGGCCTTGCCGCTGGTGCAGCTGGCCGCCGAGCTCGCCTAGACAGCTTACTTATTTCGCTTCAACCAGCGTGTGCAGCCAGCCGTGGGTATCCTCCACGGACCCACGCTGGATGCCGGTGAGGCGCTCGCGCAGAGCCATCGTCGTGGCACCGGCCTCATCGTTGTTGATGTGGAAGTCGGTCTCGTTGCCCATGACGTGACCCACCGGGGTAATAACGGCCGCGGTACCGCAGGCGAAGGCCTCCACCATCGCGCCGGAGGCAACGTCCTGCTCCCACTCCTTATAGGTGATGCGGCGTTCTTCCACCTTCAGACCCATGTCCTCAGCAACCTGCAGAAGCGAGGCGCGGGTAATGCCCGGCAGCAGAGAACCCGACAGCGCTGGGGTCACCAGGGTTTGGTTGCCCTCTTCGCCATAGACGAAGGCCAGGTTCATGCCTCCCATTTCCTCGATGTAAGTGCGGTCGATGGCGTCCAGCCACACCACCTGGTCGCAGCCCTTTTCCGCTGCCTGCGCCTGGGCGAGAAGGGAGGCTGCATAGTTACCGGCAAACTTGGCCGCGCCCGTGCCGCCGGGAGCAGCGCGGACGTAGTCGGTGGACAGCCAGACGGACACCGGCTTGATGCCGCCGGTGAAGTACGCGCCTGCTGGGGAGGCGATAACAACATAGCGATAGGAGTGCGCCGGGTGCACGCCCAGGGAGACATCAGTAGCGATCATGAAGGGGCGGAAGTACAGAGCTGCCTCGCCGCCGGCTTCGGGGACCCAGGCCTGGTCGACGTCGACAAGCTGGCGCAGGGATTCGATGAACTCCTCTTCTGGCAGCTGCGGCATTGCCATGCGCTCAGCAGAAGCCTGCAGACGCTGCGCGTTCTGCTCTGGGCGGAAGGTGGCGATGCTGCCGTCGGGCTGGCGGTAGGCCTTGATGCCCTCGAAGATGGCCTGGCCGTAGTGGAAGACAGTGGAGGCCGGATCCATGCTGAACGGCGCGTAGGAGCGCACCTGCGCGTCGTGCCAACCCTTGTCCTCGGTCCAGTCAATCGTCACCATGTGGTCGGTGAAGTACTTACCAAAGCCGGGGTTCGCCAGAATCTCCTGCAGGCGCTCTGGGGAGGTGGGGTTGTCAGTTCGCGTCACGGTGTAATTCAACATGCATCACAGCGTACTCCCCAGACACCTATAGAAGTGCAGAAATGCCCCAACGAACTCACTCAGGGAGAAGCTGTGAAGCAATCAACCTATGGATGAATAGTCCTTCCGCGTTCCACGTCATGGACACGGGTAGGGTGTGAGGAGTATCCCATTGTCATTTTTCTCAAGGAGGACACCGTGGCTTCTTCCACGTTCGAACTGCCCGCACGCGGCTCTTTCCCCACCGTTGAGCTGGCCAAAAAGGCCCCCAAGCAGGCGGACGCCCTGCTGATCGCAACCTTTGCCGGCGAAGAGGGACTCGAGGTTCCGGGCATCTCCCTGCTCGGCTCTTCTGCACTGCGCTCGACGTATGAGGCCCTCGCCGCCGTGGGCGCGACGGGCAAGGCCGGGGAGATCGTGAAGGTTCCCGCCCCACAGAAGGCGGGTGCTGCGCAGGTCATCGCGTTGGGTTTGGGCGGCGTCGAGGAACTCGATGATGAAGCATTGCGCCGCGCTACCGGCAGCGCCGCTCGCGCCACCGCAGGCGTGGGCACCATCGTGACCACCCTGGCGGACTTCGGCGTTACGGCCACTGTTGAGGGCCTCATCCTCGGCGGCTATGCCTACCGCGGTATCCGCTCCACCGAGCTCACGGAGAAGGAGCAGCCGTCCACCTTCATCGTGGTGGCTGATAAGTCTGTTTCCGAAGAATTCGAGGCTGCCCGCACCGTGGCTGAGTCTGTCTTGATCGCCCGCGACCTGGTGAACACCCCGGCGAACGAGCTTTACCCGGAGTCCTACGCCGCGTTCCTTTCCGGTGAGGCGAAGGAAGCTGGATTGGACGTCGAGGTCCTCGATGAAAAGCAGCTTAAGAAACAGGGCTTCGGCGGCATCTTGGCCGTGGGCAAGGGCTCGGCCCGCCCACCGCGCTTGGTGCGCCTGAGCTGGAAGCCCAAGAAGGCCAAGAAGCACGTGGCTCTCGTGGGTAAGGGCATTACCTTCGATACCGGCGGTATTTCCCTCAAGCCCGGCAATGGCATGTGGGACATGATCTCTGACATGGGTGGCTCGGCTGCTATGGCGGCCACCATCATCGCTGCTGCCAAGTTGAAGCTGCCGGTACAGATCACCGCTACCCTGCCGTTGGCAGAGAACATGCCGGGCTCTGGTGCCACCCGCCCGGGCGATGTCATTACCCACTACGGCGGGCTGACCTCCGAGGTGCTCAACACCGACGCTGAGGGCCGCCTCGTACTGTCGGATGCCATCGCCCGCGCCAGCGAGGACAAGCCGGATTACCTCATCGAAACCGCTACGCTTACCGGCGCACAGATTGTGGCACTGGGTTCGCGTACCTCCGGCATCATGGGCTCCGAGGTCTTCCGCGATCGCCTCGCCGAAATCGGCCGCGAGGTCGGCGAGAACGCCTGGGCCATGCCGCTGCTGGAAGAGCACGACGAGGAGATCAAGTCCCAGGCCGCGGATATCCGCAACATCAACGCTAAGCGCGAGGGCGGCATGGAGTTCGCTGGTACCTACCTCAAGCAGTTCGTGGGCGAGGGCATCGAGTGGGCCCACATCGATATCGCCGGCCCCTCCTGGAATGGTTCCGCCCCGCGCGGCTACACCCCGAAGCGCGCCACCGGTGTGCCGGTGCGCACCGTGGTGGCAGCGCTGCGCGAGATTTCCGAAGCCTAAATCAGAGCGTCTTCAAGTCGCCCCCTCGTGTGAGCGGCTTTAGGCCGCTCACACCTCTTCGCCGGCGATAACGTAGTCCTCCTTGTCAGCCAGCGGGAGGACGGTGCCGTCGGACATAGCGCGGTCGGTGACGACCCCGTGGTCGTCGACAAGCGCCACCTCGTTGCCACCCTCTCGCAGCCGGCGCAGGCCTTCCTTGAGCATGCGCCGGCCCACTTTGTGCAACCCAGAGACCTGGGAGAAGTCCAGGGCCAGGCGCTTGCCGGAGAACTGGCGCTCCTCCAGCTCGTGGAGGATGGCTTCTGTTGCGGTGAAGTTGATGTGACCCTGCAGGCGGATGATCGCCGTGTCATCGTCTTCGTCAACGCTGCGCACGGGGTGCACACCGAAGCGGTTCTCCGTGGACATCAGGTGCAGGCCCATATCGGAGGACAGCTCGCGGAAGATTGCGGTGCCGCGCACGCTATTTCCCTGCTCATCGAGGCGCGGCGAGAACGTCGCCACACCGATCTGGCCCGGCAGCGTGCCGATGAGACCGCCGGATACACCCGACTTAGCGGGGATTCCCACTTCAGTCATCCAGCGCCCAGCGCCGTCATACATGCAACAGGAACTCATTACCGCCAAGGTCATGCGGCACACATCGGCGTCCAGAATCTTCTCCCCCGTCACCGGCTGGCGCCCACCATTGGCCAAGGTGGCGGTCATGACGGCGAGGTCGCGCACGTCGACCGACAGCGCGCACTGCGAGGTATAGGACAGCACTGCGTCGTGGGCATCGTCCTGAATGATGCCATAGGAGCGCAGCATGTGGGCGAGGGAGAGGTTACGCTCGGCGTGCTCCAGTTCGGAGTCACACAGGCGCTTGTCGACGTCCACCTCGCGCCCCGCCAGCTTGGAGATGAAGGAACGAATCTTTTCCACGCGATCTTCCACGGTGGAATCCACGCCGTTGATGAGCTGGTTGACCACAATGGCACCAGCGTTGATCATCGGATTCACTGGGCGGTGGTCTTTGGCCAGCGAAAGCTCGTTGAAAGCCTGCCCGGAGGGCTCGAGGCCGACGACGTCACGCACCGCGTCAAGCCCCAGCTCACTCAGCGCGAGAGCATACACAAATGGTTTTGAGATGGACTGGATGGTGAAGCGGCTTTCCGCGTCACCGGCGCTATAAAGGTGGCCCGTTACTGAGCACAGCGCAACCCCCAACTGATTTGGGTTCGCACTGGCCAGTTCCGGGATGTAGTCCGCTACTTCACCGGAATCGTGATCGTGTACGCCATCAAGAATCTTCTGTAGATAAAAAGGAATCGGTGTTTTCATCGCTTCCCAGGGTATAGAATTGCCGCGTATGACACCTGCACTCATCATTGTCGATGTCCAACATGATTTTTGCCCCGGCGGAGCCCTCGGCACTGAACGTGGTAACGAGGTTGCTGAGCGCATCGGTGCGCTACAGACGTCCTATGACACGGTCGTAGCGACACAGGATTGGCATATCGACCCGGGCACACATTTCTCTGCGAATCCCGACTTCGTTGATACCTGGCCCACGCACTGCGTGGCTGATTCTTTCGGCGCCGCGATGCACGAGGCCATCGGGCCCGCCCAGGCCTATTTCAAGAAGGGCGAATATACCGCCGCCTACTCCGGCTTCGAGGGCGCGGCTGATGGTGTTTCATTGGCGGATTGGTTGCGCGAGCACAACGTCACCGCCGTGGACATCGTTGGCATTGCCACCGATCACTGCGTGCGCGCGACGGCTGCCGATGCCCTGAAGGAAGGCTTCACCGTGCGGGTTCTGGCAGACTATTGCGCGCCCGTCGACGAGGCCCGCGGCGCCGCCGCCCTGGAGGAACTGGCCAAGGCAGGCGCCACCATCGTTCAAGGCTAGGCACCAGGCGTTGTAACTGATTATCTGTCGTCGCGCTCATTCTGCTGCTGGCGCTGCTCAAAACGTTCGCGGCGCTCGCGCTGTTCCTCACGTTTGCGCAGAATGCGCTCTCGCTCGATGCGCTCGCGCATGCGCTGCGGGTAACCAGTCTCTTCGACGTCATAGACATCGCAGCCCAGAAGCTTCGCCACCGCGTCAATCCCCTTAGGCCCGCCGATGCGGCGGCGGATGAAGGCACCGCTTTCATCAACCACAACGACCGACATCTCGTTGACCACGGTCTCCGGCTCCACAAATGCCTCAACATAGGCCCGCCCTTGAACCCAGGCTTGAAGCTCCTGCGCATCTTCAGCGCGAATGGTCTCCCCCGGTGCGCGGGGTGGGCGCAGTTGGGACTTAGAGCTATTGCGGCGGAAGGGGTTGAACATGGCTCTTTAGCCTACCGGAGGCCACCTTCAGCCACTTCACGCGGAGGATGCCCCAATTAACCCCACCCATGCGCGCCTTTTATAAACACGCTGTAGAATCAATCACTAGCGTTTCAAAAATTCCAACTTTCGAGGAGTCTTAATACTTATGGCACACTCTGTTGTGATGCCCGAACTGGGCGAATCTGTAACCGAAGGCACGATTACCCAGTGGCTGAAGTCCGTCGGTGACACCGTTGAGGTCGACGAACCTTTGCTCGAGGTCTCCACCGACAAGGTCGACACCGAAATCCCTTCCCCGGTCGCCGGCACCATCCTCGAAATCAAGGCTGAGGAAGATGACACCGTAGACGTGGGCGAGGTCATCGCGATCATCGGTGATGAGGGCGAGTCCGCACCAGCTGCCGAGGAGTCGGAGGACTCTTCTGAGAAGGCTGCTGAGACCCCGGACAAGCCTGCTGAGGACGCTGAGTCTGAGGCTCCGGCTGCTTCTGGTGACGCCACCGACGTAGAGATGCCGGAACTCGGTGAGTCCGTCACCGAGGGCACCATCACCCAGTGGCTGAAGTCCGTCGGCGACACCGTTGAGGTCGACGAACCACTCCTCGAGGTCTCCACCGACAAGGTCGACACCGAAATCCCGTCCCCAGTCGCCGGCACCCTCGTTGAAATCCTCGCCGAGGAAGATGACACCGTCGACGTCGGTGCCGTCATCGCCCGCGTAGGCGACGGCTCCGCCGCAGCCTCCGAGAAGCCTGCCGCCAAGGAAGAAAAGGCAGAGCCGAAGGCAGAAGAAAAGAAGGAAGAGCCCAAGGCCGAAGAGAAGTCTGAGGACAAGCCTGCTGCTTCTGGTGACGCCACCGATGTGGAGATGCCGGAACTCGGTGAGTCCGTCACCGAAGGCACCATCACCCAGTGGCTGAAGTCCGTCGGCGACACCGTTGAGGTCGACGAACCACTCCTCGAGGTCTCCACCGACAAGGTCGACACCGAAATCCCGTCCCCAGTCGCCGGCACCCTCGTTGAAATCCTCGCCGAGGAAGATGACACCGTCGACGTCGGTGCCGTCATCGCCCGCGTAGGCGACGGCTCCGCCGCAGCCTCCGAGAAGCCTGCCGCCAAGGAAGAAAAG